>JBHIDD010000341.1:0-2563 GCA_046759925.1 Kiloniellaceae bacterium | reverse complement strand
AGAGTGATCTTGGCCCGGCCATTCGTGGCCGGATCAAGAACACTCTGCTTAGCGTTGCCCTCCGTCCGGCCATTGCCGCTCCAAGGGGTCCGCGCCCGCCGTTCTTGCCAGCGCAAGCGGCGGACCCGGAATACGAGTATAACATGATACAGATACTCGTATAGAGAGGTTGTGGGGAGGATTATATGCCGAAATTAGGAATAAAACAAGAACCATTGGACGAGACTCTCGGCTTCGGCGAGGGCCGCGACGACCCGCCGGGACCGGCTTTTTCGTCCCGCCGAAATTTGGCCGCGGCATGCGCAGCCCGGCAAATACCGTGACGTTGACTCCCGCTCGGGACGCCCCCCGAGACTTCGCCGCGGGGCCGGCGGGCACGCGGTCGCGGGCTCGGAAAGTCAATATGACGCGATCAGAATGACCCCATCATACTGACTTTCCGTATCAAGCCACGAAACGCGATCTCCGGTTCCTCCGCTTCGACACCCCCGGCGTAAGAATCTGCGCCTGCGCCCGTCGAAGGGCGGGCCCGTCGCACCGGATCATGAAACGAACCGCTAGAAGTCGACGCAGATGCCGTTGCGTTCCCAGTCCCCGTAGCGGGTCGGCTCGGGGCCGCTCGGGCCGCCGATCTCCTTCGCCCTGTCGGGCTTGTCCTTCCCGGGCTCGGCGGGCGAGAATTTGGCCGCTTCGGCCGCCTGGTCCAGCTTCGCCCGCGAAACCGACGGTCTCCGGCGCGGCGGCGCGCCCGCCTGAGTCGGCTTGGCGGGCTTCGGCCGATGGGCGGTGAAGATCTTTGGCATGGTTTTCATATGGCGCGGATCGGGGCCCGCGCCAAGGCTTGAAGGATCCTTCGGACAAGCCTACCTACGACTCGCCGAAACGCACGCCGGGTAGCGGCTCACCAGGTCCTTAAATGAACTATATCCGGACCGCCATGTTGCTGGCCGCCTTGACGGCCCTGTTCCTGCTGGCCGGTCTCATGATCGGTGGCGAATCGGGCATGTTCGTTGCGCTGATCATCGCGCTCGGGATGAACGTCTTCGCCTACTGGAACGCGGACAAGCTGGTGCTCGGCCTGTACCGCGCCCGTCGGGTGGACCGGGCGGGCGCGCCGGGCCTTTACGGCATCGTCGAGCAGCTCGCCCACAACGCCGGCCTGCCGATGCCGAAGGTCTACTTGATCGACAGCGACCAGCCGAATGCCTTTGCCACGGGGCGCAACCCGGACAACGCCGCGGTGGCCGCCACGACGGGCCTGTTGCGGCGGCTGAGCGCCGAGGAAGCGGCGGGCGTGATGGCGCACGAACTGGCCCACGTGCGCAACCGGGACACGCTCACCATGACCGTGACGGCGACGATCGCCGGCGCCCTTTCGATGCTTGCCAACTTCGCGTTGTTTTTCGGCGGCAACCGCAACAACCCGCTGGGTATCTTCGGCGTCATCCTGGTTGCCATCCTGGCGCCCTTGGCGGCCATGCTGGTGCAGATGGCGATCTCCCGCACGCGCGAGTACGAGGCCGACCGTGGCGGCGCCGAAATCTGCCGCCATCCGCTGTGGCTCGCCTCGGCGCTGGAGAAGATCGAGGCCGCCGCCCGGGGCATCGGCAATCCGCAGGCCGAAGCGAACCCGGCGAGCGCGCATATGTTCATCGTCAACCCGCTGCACGGCCGCAAGGTAAACGGCCTGTTCACGACCCACCCGAGCACGGCGAGCCGGGTCGCGCGGCTGCGCCGCATGGCGGCCGAGACCGGTCCAAGCCCCCGGCCCCGGGGTTGAACGCAACCCGCCTGAATTTGCGCCTCTTGAGGGCAACGAAACGCGCCACGGCGAAATGGCGCTTATTCACAAGAGAATGAAGTCTCGGACGCCAACATCCCTGTATTAATCCTCGGTGCCTCTGTGGTTGTAAGATTGCCATGATTCAACCTTTCGTTTGGGTCGTATAAGTTTCCACTGTCCGAGCCGCCGGCGGCGCTGGCGTCATTTTCCCCGGCCATGTTAAACCCCGGCCATGCCGGGCCAGCCCCCCGAACCCCGCCTGGTTGCGCTGCAACTGCTCCAGGCCGTCCTGCGCCGCGGCCGGCCCCTGGACGACGCGCTTGCCGCGCAGGCGGACATGGCCGTCCTGGCGCCGCGCGACCGCGCCTTCGCCAGGTTGCTCGCCGCCACCGTGCTGCGCCGCCTCGGCCAGATCGACTCGCTCGTCGACCGCTGCCTGCACCGGCCGCTCAAACCGAAGCTCGCGGAGGTGCGCGATCTCCTGCGCCTCGGCGTCGCTCAAGTGGTCTTCCTCCGGACCCCGGCTCATGCCGCGGTCGGCACCACGGTATCGCTCGCCGGCAGCCAGCGGCTGGCCGGCCACAAGGGCCTGATCAACGCGGTACTGCGCCGGCTCGCGCGGGACGGGGCGGCGCTGGTCGCCGGGCAGGACGCGCCGCGCCTCAATACCCCGGACTGGCTGTGGCGGGCCTGGGCCGCCGCCTACGGCGAGGCGGCCGCGCGCGCCATCGCCGAGGTCCACCTCGCCGATCCGCCGCTCGATCTCACCGTGAAGGCCGG
>JBHIDD010000340.1:0-2579 GCA_046759925.1 Kiloniellaceae bacterium | reverse complement strand
GTTATACGCCGATTCACAAATTTTGAGCCCTGTGGATCCACGGGAAGGATCCGATGGATTTGATGCGGCCTGGTTCATCGACGAGTGCGTTCCAGGCCGCGCAGCAGGCGTCCATGAGGTGGTCGAGAGTGCCAAAGCTGCGGTTGGCAAGCTTGGTTTTGCGTAAATAGGCCCAGACGTTTTCTACCGGGTTGAGCTCGGGGCTGCGGGGCGGCAGCGGCAGAAGGGTGAGGTTTGCGGGGATGCTGAGGTCCTTTGCGGTGTGCCATCCGGCTTGGTCGAGGACGACGACGGCGTGGGCGTCGGCCGTCACTTCCTTGGCGATCGTTTCGAGGTGGACGTTCATGGCGGCCGTGTTGGCGCAGGGCATGACGAGCGCCGCGCCCTTGTCCTCGTGGGGACAGATGGCGCCGAAGAGATAGAGCCATTTGTAGCGCTCGTCTCGCGGGGCGCGCGGTCGGCTGCCGCGCCGGCCCCAGAGGCGGGTGAGCGTTCCTTTTTGGCCGATACGGGCCTCGTCTTGGAACCAGATCTCGAGGCGCTGGGCGTCGGGATGGGCGTGCGCGATGTCCGCTATGCGGTCGCGAAATTTTTTTTAAACGCCTCCTGCGCCTCCCCGTCCGCCCGGGGATGCTGGGGCCGCGGCTGAAGCCACGACAGCCCTTGTTTTTTCAGCTCGCGCCAAACCGTCGTCAACGAGGCATCGATGTCGAACTCGTCCTGGGCGATGCGATGGATGTCGACGATGCGGAAGGCAACGACGCCGTCGCGCTCGGGATCGGGCCCCGAGAGCACGCGCTCGCGAAGGCGGGCGCCCTGCGCCGGCGTGATGCGCGGCGGGCGGCCCGCCCGCGGCTTGTCCCGCAAGCCCGCACTGCCCTCGGCGTTGTAGCGCTCGACCCAAATCCTAAGGACGTTGCGCGACATGCCAGAAAGCCGCGCCGCCTCGGCCCGCGGCACGCCCTCAAGCGCCGCGGCTATCGCCAACAGCCGCGCGCGCACCCGCCCGTTCGGCTCCCGTTTCGCCACGGCTCGTAATGTCGCAGGCGTGCGATCATCGCGAATAGATGTCGCGGTCATCCTTCCCTCCAGCCACAATATCCTGGGGCTCAGAGGCAATCACACACAACATCTTATTGCAACCCCGAATCAAAATTTCTGAAACGGCGTATTATTTGTAATTACCACCATCTCTGAAAGCGAGCGCCGTTTCAACCCCTTAATTTCCTGACCGGGCGAGATAGGGTTTGGGGGTGATCTTTGTGTGGTTCCGTTTCGCATGTTGCTTGCAGTCCGGGCAGCCTGAGTTCTGGTTTCGTCGCAGTCATCTCTTCGCCGTCGTCGCGGCATAAGGGTCTTCCGGAGCGGTGTCGCAATCAGATACCGAGCCTCATTGGCACATGGTCCTTGCGGGCTCAGGGGAATGCCGCGCTTACCGATCCGTCGACGAAGCCTGCCGCTGCGTCGGCTCGCAGTAAGGTTGTCGCTTCTTCAGCATCCAGTAAGTCGCCTCGGCCAGATGACGCGCGACGGCGCCGATCGCCTTTTGATGCCCGCGGCGGCGAACCAGGCGGTTGTAGAGGCGGCTGACGTGGCGATCAGGATGGCGGTGTCGGTTCATACAAACGACGTTGGCCGCCTCGATGAAGGCCCACTTGAGATAGCGGTTCACATCCGGTCGCAGCCGACCATAGCGGATCCTGCCGCCGCTCGCGTGCACGCGGGGCGTCGTTCCGGCATAGGAAGCGAAGTGCCCGGGACTGGGAAAGCGATCCATCGTTCCGATCTCTGTCACGATGACGACGCCCAGGATATCGCCAACCCCGGGCAGGATTTTCACGATGTCGAGCTCGGGATCGTCGCCGAACAGCCGCTTCATCCGCGCTTCGAAGCGGCCGATCTCCGCCTCCACAGCCTGCAGCTGCCGTAACAAGCGAGCGGTCGCATACGCCGTCTGCGGCGGCAGCCGCTTGATCTCCTCCTTGAGCCGTTCTCGACCGCGGGCGCCGAAAATGTCGCTCACCCCCGGCACCGTCAGCGCGTACTTGGCTAACGTCGCGTGGATGCGGTTCTTGAGCTGAGTTCGCTGGCGAGTCAGAACCATACGCGTGCGCGGTAAGTCCCGCCGGTCGCGCACCTCCGCCGGCGGGATCCACACCGTTGGCAGCGTGCCGTTTCGCTGTAACCGGTTCAACCCACGCGCGTCGAGCTTGTCGGTCTTGTTGATCGAGCCCATCATCAGCTTCGCCTTGCGTGCATGCACCAGGCGCGGCTCCATGCCGGCTTGCTCGATCTCGTCGACGATCCAGTACCAGTTCCCGATCGTCTCAACAGCCACCGGCGAGCCAGGCTCGCAGCCGGTTAGAAACGCCCGAAGTGCGCCACGCTCATGGCTGATCTTGGTTTCGCGCGACCTTGCGGCCGCTTCGGCCTCGACCGAGGCCAAGGTGTAATGCTTGTGCGAATCAAAAGCGATATACTGCATCTTTGCGCCTCCCTTCCGCGGCCCAAACCGCATCTTCCCATACATAGGATATCCTCCCGTGTAGGGAGGCGCGCCGCTTTCATACCATCAGATA
>JBHIDD010000339.1:0-2580 GCA_046759925.1 Kiloniellaceae bacterium | reverse complement strand
GCGCCAGCGTTTCCGCCGGCAGGCCCTTGAGCAGGGCGACGCGCGCCTCGAGCGCCGTGGCGAAATCCAGCTCGCCGGCCATGGCGCGCCGGGTGAGCTCGGCAATCGGCGCATGCACGCCCGCGGCCTCGGCCAGTTCGTCGATCATTTCCTGGGCGATGACGGTGGACTCCATATCGGCGACCAGCAGGGCCTTGCGCCGGCCCTCGGCCGCCTGCGCCGCCAGGTCGGCGGGGGCCCCGGCCAGGCGCGCGCGGACCGCGGCCTCCGCAGTCGCGGGTCTCACCCCCTCGAAGGGTATATCGCAGGCCGCGCCGGGGTTCAGCCAATCCGGCGCGCCGGCGGTCGCGCCGGCCTCGGCCAAGCCGGCGCGCGCGGCCGCGACGAGCGCGCCGTCGATGGCGCTTGAGCCGGGCGCGCCGATCAGGGTAAGCACGGCATCCATACGCCGCATTTAGAAGGGCGGCAGGCCCCAGGACAAGCCCGACACATGTCGAAGACCCTCGCCAAAGGATCCGCCGCCTGCCCGGTCGTCGTAGTGACCGGGCCGACCGCGAGCGGCAAGTCGGGGCTGGCCCTGGCGCTGGCCGAGGCGTTCGACGGCGTCGTCATCAACGCGGACTCGATGCAGGTCTATCGCGAGCTGGCGATCCTGACCGCGCGTCCGGCACCCGAGGACCTGGCCCGCGCGCCGCACCGGCTCTACGGCGTGCTGCCGGGGCGGGCGCGCTGCTCGGCGGGGCGCTGGCGGCGGCTGGCGCTGGCCGAGATCGCGGCCTGCCACGCCGCCGGCAAGCTGCCCCTGGTGGTCGGCGGGACCGGCCTTTATCTGCGCGCGCTGGAAAAGGGCTTGGCCCGGGTGCCGGAGGTCCCCCGCAAGATCCGGGATGCGGCACGGGCGCTGCATCGCAAGCTGGGCGCCGCGGGCTTCCAGGCCGCGCTCGCCCAACGCGACCCGGTCATGGCGGCGCGCCTCGAGCCCGGCGATACCCAGCGCCTGATCCGGGCCTGGGAGGTCCTCGACGCCACGGGGCGGTCGCTCGCCGCGTGGCAGGCCGGCGGAACCGGAACCGCCGGCGAGGACTCCGGGCCGGCGCCCTACCGCTTCCTGCGCCTGGTCTGCCTGCCGCCGCGTGAGGCGCTCTATGCCGCCTGCAACGCGCGCGTCCTCGGGATGATCGAACGCGGGGCGCTTGACGAGCTGCGGGCCCTGCTCGCGCTCGACCTGGACCCGGAGCTTCCGGTGATGAAGGCCCTCGGCGTTGCGGAACTCTCCCGGCATCTGGCGGGCGATTGCTCGCTCGAGCACGCGATCGCGCGCGCGCAGCAGGCGACCCGGCGCTATGCCAAACGCCAGATGACTTGGCTGCGGACCCAGATGCCGCAAGAGTCGCCCGCGACGATGTTCCTCAACGAGCAATATTCGAAAAGTTTAGACCCGGAAATCTTTAAGATTATTCATCGGTTTCTGTTGACCGGGTAACGGCGAGCGACTAGGTTTGCCCTCCGCGGGACCGGGAAGCGGCCGGGCGGGGGTGATTGTGCGCCTTCGGCAGGGGCGGAAATCGGCCAAAATAAGAACTGCCGGGAGGGGATGGACCGATGTCATCGGCGCGAATGACCGGATCGGCAATGGTGCTCAAAGCCCTGTCGGATCAGGGCGTTGACGTCATCTTCGGGTATCCGGGCGGCGCCGTATTGCCGATCTACGATGCGCTCCACGAACAAAACGCGATTTACCACATCCTGGTACGCCACGAACAGGCCGCGGTCCACGCCGCCGAAGGTTACGCGCGCTCGACCGGCCGGGTTGGCGTGGTCCTGGTGACCTCCGGGCCGGGCGCCACCAATGCGGTGACCGGCCTGACCGATGCCTTGATGGACTCGGTTCCGGTGGTTTGTCTCACCGGCCAGGTGCCCACGCACCTGATCGGCAACGATGCCTTCCAGGAGGCGGATACGACCGGCATCACCCGGCCGTGCACCAAGCACAACTACCTGGTGAAGTCGCTCGAGGACCTGCCGCGAATTGTTCACGAGGCCTTTTATGTCGCCAAGAGCGGCCGGCCGGGCCCCGTGGTCGTCGACCTGCCGAAGGATATCCTCCAGGCCAAGGGCGACAGCTACTGCGGGCCGGACCGGGTCGCGCACCGGAGCTACAAGCCGCGGCTGAAGGCCGATCCGAAAAAGATCGAGGCCGCGGTCGACTTGATCGCCAGGGCCAAGCGCCCGCTGGTCTACTCCGGCGGCGGCGTCATCAACTCGGGCGACAAGGCGGCCAGGCTGCTCGCCCGGTTCGTGCGCAGCCTCGGCGTGCCCTGCACCAGCACCTTGATGGGCCTGGGCGGATACCCGGCCAGCGATCCGCAGTTCCTGGGCATGCTGGGCATGCACGGCACCTACGAGGCCAATCTGGCCATGTACAGCTGCGACGTCATGATCAACGTGGGCGCGCGCTTCGACGACCGGGTGACCGGCCGTCTGGACGAGTTCTCGCCGAACTCGGCCAAGATCCACATCGACATCGACCCCAGCTCGATCAACAAGAACGTCGTGGTCGACGTGCCCATCGTCGGCGAC
>JBHIDD010000338.1:0-2593 GCA_046759925.1 Kiloniellaceae bacterium | reverse complement strand
CAGGGCCTTCAGCAGAGGCTCGTTGCTGGCCGGATTCGTCTCCCGCATGTCGTCTTCCGGCTCGACGATGCCGCGGCTGAAGAAGTGCTTCCAGTAGCGGTTCACGAGCGCCTTGGCGAAGAAGGGATTCTTCTTGTCGGCCATCCAGTCGGCGAGGTAAACGCGCGGGTCGCGCTCGGAGGGAATCGTCAGTTCCGGACTTCCCAGACCGGTCGGTTTGAGACTCTTGCGGGTACGCGGGTTGGTGGCAGAGGCGGTCCCGCCGTTGTGGAACACGCGGCGAATTCGAGAGTTCCGCCGCTGCCCCGAAGAGGGCCGGTTCTTGCGGCCGACGCGGCTGAATCGTCCCACAGGCGCGCCTCGATCGCCGGGGTCACGTCGCCGCTCGGGTGGATCTCGCATTCCTCGGTGCAGACGACGGCCCAGCCGCCTTCGGCCTTCATGCCCCGCATGGCCGCGGTCGCGCGCGGCATCCGGTGGCCCATGCCGTTGCAGTGGGGCACCTGGTAGAAACGGTTCTTGGCGGTGACCGGCCCGATCTCGACCGGTTCGAACAGGATGTCGTAACGCGGATCCCGCGGCATCTTTCCCCCTTGCCTAATGGCTATCCTCGTGGCGCACGGCCCCAGCCGGTTTGCCCGCCATGATAGGCGCCGTGGGGCACCGGCCCAAGGCCCCTGCGCTGATCCGCCCGTTCTGTTATGATCTGGCCCAAAGGAGCATGGAATGACCGTCAAAGCCTCGCTCAAGGACCCGGTGGTCGAGGCGCTCGGTGCGCTCTTGGGCGCGCGTCTGTCGACCTCGCCCGCCGTGCGCGAGCAGCACGGCCACGACGAGTCCTACCATCCGACCCACGCGCCGGAGGCGGTGGCCTTCGTCCGGACGACCGAGGAAGCCGCCGAGATCGTCAAGGTCTGCGCCCGTCACAAGCGGCCGGTTATCGCCTTTGGCACCGGCACCTCGCTCGAGGGCCACGTCGCGGCGATCCACGGCGGCGTCTCGATCGACCTCACGCAGATGAACGAGGTGCTCGAGGTCAACGCCGAGGACATGGACTGCAGCGTGCAGGCCGGGGTCACCCGCAAGCAGCTCAACGAATACCTGCGCGACACCGGGCTGTTCTTCCCGATCGATCCGGGTGCGGACGCATCGCTGGGCGGCATGACCGCGACGCGGGCCTCGGGCACGAACGCGGTGCGCTACGGCACCATGCGCGAGAACGTCCTGGGGCTTACCGCGGTGCTGGCCGACGGGCGGGTCATCCGGACCGGCGGACGGGCGCGGAAATCCGCGGCGGGCTACGATCTGACCCGGCTCTTCGTGGGCTCGGAAGGGACGCTTGGCATCATCACGGAAATCCGCCTGCGGCTCTACGGCATACCCGAGGCGATCGCGTCGGCCGTGTGCGCCTTCCCGACGCTCGAGGGCACCGTCAACACGGTCATTCTCACCATCCAGTCGGGAATTCCGGTGGCGCGGATCGAGCTGCTCGACGAGGTCCAGATGGACGCGATCAACAGGTACGCGAAACTGGACTATGCCGTCCAACCGACCCTGTTCTTCGAGTTCCACGGCACCGAGGCGGGCGTCCGCGAACAGTCCGAGTCGGTCGGCGAGATCGCGTCCGGGTACGGCGGCAGCAACTTCCGCTGGGCGACCAAGGCGGAGCAGCGCTCCAAGCTCTGGCAGGCGCGCCACGACGCCTACTACGCGGCGCTCGCGCTTAGGCCCGGGGCCAAGGGCTGGCCGACCGACGTCTGCGTACCGATCTCGCGGCTGGCCGAGTGCATCCTGGAGACCAAGCAGGACATCGAGGACTCCGGCCTGCTCGCGCCCATCGTCGGCCACGTCGGCGACGGCAACTTCCACCTCTCCTTGATCATCGACCCGGAGGATTCGGCGGAGATGGCCAAGGCCACCGCGCTCAACGAGGCCATGGTGATGCGCGCGCTGCGAATGGGCGGCACCTGCACCGGCGAGCACGGCATCGGCATCGGCAAGATGCACTTCCTCCGGGCCGAGCACGGGGAGGCGGTCTCGGTCATGCGCCAGGTGAAGCGGGCGCTCGATCCCGACAACCTGATGAACCCGGGCAAGATGCTGCGGATCTAAGCAGAGTGTTCTTGATCCGGCCACGAATGGCCGGGCCAAGGCCACTCTGCAAGCGCTTAAAAGTCCAGCAGGTTTTGCGAAGCCCGCCCACACGCGCCGTGGGCGGAGTTTCGAAAACCTGCTTAGTGCCGCCGAATACGGAACGTCAAAATGACTGCGGCATTTGGAGGTCCCGAGCCGGCGCCGTCGGGCGGGCGCCGAAGGCGGAAGACTCGGGAATTCGCGTAAAAAGTGCGGCGAACGCGAAATTCCCACTCGTCCGGGGTGCCGATATCGCCCGGAATTTCCGGCGGAATGGGCCACCGGTCCAGACCATCCCACGCTCGCTCGGGCCCGCGGGACGTTTTGCCATCAGGGACAGGCAATAGGGACGCCATACTCGATTCGCCCATCCTTGGACGATTAGGGGACGCCATGGACGATTAGCCCGAAAGATTCACGAAAAGGTACCGCCAAACCCTGATTCTGCGTTATGATTCAT
>JBHIDD010000337.1:0-2595 GCA_046759925.1 Kiloniellaceae bacterium | reverse complement strand
TTGCCGCCGGCTCCGCCCGGCGGCTTTTCTTTCGCGCATCCAAGAACTTGATTCACCTGGGCGTTAACCACTTGACCGGGCCGCGGAGCCTCCGTAGTCTTGTGATCTCGGCAAGTTGACAGGTTGAGGCTTAACAATCGGGTGGGCCGCGGTCCAAGGTATCGGATCGATGGCCCGCCAATTTTTTTTCGTAGCCCTTGCCGAAACTTCCATCGACATCGAGGGTTTGGGCCGCATAGAGGGTCTGGGCCGCCGTTGAGGGCGGCGAGCCTTTTCGTGTAGGCTGGCTTGCGGCCGCGCCGATCCTCGCGCCGCCGCGCCATTCACTTGGCAACCCGGACCGGGCCCATGGCTGATCCCAAACTCCTGAAATTCGATACGCTTTCGCTCCATGGCGGCCAGCGGCCCGATCCCACGACGGGGGCCCGGGCCGTGCCGATATATCAGACCACCTCCTACGTGTTCCGAGATACCGACCACGCGGCGGCCTTGTTCAACCTGGAGCGCACCGGGCACATCTACAGCCGCATTTCGAATCCGACCGTTGCGGTGCTGGAGGAGCGCCTCGCCGCGCTCGAGCACGGCGCGGGTGCGATCGCCACGGCCTCGGGCCAGGCGGCGCTGCACCTGGGGGTCGCGACGCTGATGGGCCAGGGCGGGCACATTGTCGCCTCCGCTTCGCTTTACGGCGGAAGCGTCAACATGTTCGGGCTTACCCTGCCCCGCTTCGGCATCGAGACGACCTTCGTCAAGCCGCGCGACCTAAAGGGATTCCGCGCCGCGATCCGGCCGCAGACCCGGCTCGTCTTCGCCGAGACCCTGGGCAACCCGGCCCTTGAGGTCCTCGACATCCCGGCGGTCGCCGGAATCGCCCACGAGGCCGGCGTGCCGCTCATGATCGACAACACCTTCGGCACGCCCTATCTCTGCAACCCGATCGATCTGGGCGCCGATATCGTGTTGCACTCGGCGACCAAGTGGCTGGGCGGCCACGGGCTGGCGATCGGCGGCATCCTGATCGACGGCGGCCGCTTCGACTGGGAAAAGAGCGGCAAGTTCCCGACCCTCACCGAGCCCTACGCCGGCTACCACGGCATCGTTTTCGCCGAGGAGTTCGGGCCGCAGGCCTTTGCCATGCGCGCCCGGACCGAGGGCCTGCGCGATTTCGGCGCCGCCATGTGTCCGCAGAACGCGTTCTACATCCTCCAGGGCGTGGAGACCCTGCCGCTTCGCGTGGAGCGCCACGTCGCCAACACGGCCAAGGTGCTGGACTTCCTGGAAGGCCACCAGGCGGTTGCCTGGGTGCTGCACCCGAGCCTGCCCAGCCACCCGGACTACGAGCTCGGCCGGCGCCTTCTGCCCAAGGGGGCCGGCAGCATCGTCAGCTTCGGCCTCGAGGGCCGATACGAGGCCGCACGCCGCTTCATCGAGGCCTGCCGGCTGGCCTCGCATCTCGCCAACGTCGGCGACGCCAAGACCCTGGTCCTCCATCCGGCCAGCACCACGCATCAGCAGATGACCGCCGAGCAGCTCGCGGAGGCGGGCGTCGGCGCCGACATGATCCGCATCTCGGTCGGCCTCGAGGATCCGGCCGACATCATCGAGGACCTGCGCCAGGCGCTGCGCGCCTCGCAGAAAGCCTGAACCTCCCGTGGAATTGACCGTCGACGGCAAGGCGGTCTTCGCCGCCACCGGCGGCCGGCCGTTCGATCCCGGGCCACGCGCCGTGATCTTCCTGCACGGCGCCGGCATGGACCATACGGTCTGGGCGTTGCAGACCCGCTACTTCGCCCACCACGGGCGCCCCGTGCTGGCGCCCGACCTGCCGGGTCACGGCCGCTCGGAGGGCCCGGCGCTCGCTTCGATCGCGGGGATCGCCGGGTGGCTCGGCCGGCTGCTCGACGCCGCCGGGATCGAAGTGGCGGCGCTTGCCGGGCATTCGATGGGGGCATTGGCCGCGCTCGAGAGCGCCGCCGGCCGCAAGGGCCGGATCCGGGCCCTGGCCCTGCTCGGGGTCGCCGGGGAAATGCCGGTCCATCCGGACCTGCTGGCCGCGGCGCAGGCCGACGATCACCTGGCCTTCGAGCTGATGACCTCCTGGGCCCATGGGACCACCGGGCACCTGGGCGGCAACCGGGCCCCGGGCCTCTGGATCCTGGGCGGCGGACAGCGCCTGCTCGAGCGCAGCGCGCCGGGCGTGCTGCACGACGATCTCGCCGCCTGCAACGCCTATGGCGGGGCGGCCGAAGCCGCGGCCAAGGCGACCTGCCCGTGTCTTCTTGTGCTCGGCGCCGAGGACCGGATGACGCCCGCCAAGGCGGGCCGCAGGCTGGCCGAGGCGATCTCCGGGGCCCGGGTCGTGGTCATCCCGGGCTGCGGCCACATGATGATGCTGGAAAAGCCGGACGAGACCCTGGACGCCCTGAAAACGGTGCTGTGAGGGGGGGCTTTGGATGATGACGCGCGCGGCCAAATTTTTCGCGGTCCGCTGGTGCGGCACGCCTAATTGTGCCTTATCACCGTTCGAATTTCGGGAATTTCGATTGCGGTAGGGACGCGGGTTACCCGGCGCCCCCCGCACAGATCCCGGCGTGC
>JBHIDD010000336.1:0-2623 GCA_046759925.1 Kiloniellaceae bacterium | reverse complement strand
GTCCTCTACGACCGCTGGCGCAGTACGGGCCACGCGGTGCTCGCCGTCTACGTGGGGCAGGATATCTTCATTCTGGACAACGCATCGGACGCCGTTGTCTCGGATTCGCGTTACCGGCATTACATTCCGCGGAATTTGATCAACGAGACCACGCACTGGAGAGCCGCGCCGCTGGATCTTGACGCGCTGGCGGCACGTTGGACCCCTCCCCACCCGGCCGGCTGAGCCTGGCTTAGCTGTTTCCCGGGGCCTTTCCGCCCAAGAAGATGGTGGCCGCCGGTCGGGGCCTGCAGTCGGACGCGGTCGAGCCGCCCCAGGGCGTTCCGCGAGATCAATTTCCGCAAGGCCTGCACGTAGTCCCGGCCCCGCTCGGAATAGGGGCCCAAGGTCGCGGCGAGCGCCGCGCCGTCGAGCGCCTGCCGCCGGCGCAGCTCCGCGCGGCGCGCGCGGAACTTTCGGTACGCCCCGTGGGTGTTCAGGTTTTTCATGTACGAGGCCACCGAGTCGGCAAGGCTCCCGAACCTGCGGATTCTGTGCCTCTGCCCCGCGCCCCGCGCGGCCGGCACCATGCCGTTGCGGGCTTCATAGGTCCATTGGCCGAACAGGGCATTTCCCTGCGTCGCGAATCGCGACGTGCCCCAGCCGGATTCGATGGCGGCCTGCGCAATGGCCAGGGAAGGCGGGACGATATCCAAACGGTTTTTGAGCTCGTGCCGGTCCTTTAGGGAAAGTTTGTAGGAGACCGCCAGTGCCTCCAGCCAGACCCGGTCGCGGGCGCGAAGCCGTTTTCCTATGCTCCGCTGCGCCTCCAGGTCGAGGAATCGGGCGCGGTCGGCGAGGATCCGCTCGTTCGCCTGGAGGACCAGCGGGAGCATGACCATCACGAACGCGCGCTTGCGCTGGTCTGCCTGGGCGATACCGCGCCAGTCCCGCGGCAGCCGGGCCAGGAACATCCGGGGGACCCCGGTCTCGCCCGCCGCTACCGCGGGCAAGTGGTAGCCCCGGCGCGCGAAGCGCTCCAGCAGGTCGGTGGCCCGGCGCGGCCCCAGCACGCCGGTATCGATGGTCAGAACGACGGCGAGCGCCGCCGGAACGACGAAGCCGAATACCGCCAGCAGCGCGCCGGCCGCCAGGGCGACCAAACCCGGTTTTCGTAGGCCTTCGACCATGTTCCCTCGGCCATGCGTCCCTGTGGATTATGACGCCGGTCGCGGCGCGGCCGGGGGACGGCGCTCCGCCGCGCCCGGGCCCGGAGCCGCGGCCACCGGGTTTTCTTACCCGGACATATCCAAGGATGTCTTAACGCGGTAGAAACCTGGCGCAGTCTAAATACGCCAGCGAAAACCGGACCGGCCACGCGATGAAGAACCTCAAGACCGCAGCGAACCCGCAGCGCCGAGCGGCGCCGGCCGAAGGGCCGGCCGGGGCGCGCGAGCGGCAGCTTTGGAAGCGCCGCCGCGCGGCCATGGAAACGCGGCGCAACCGCAGCACGCCGGAGGGGATTCGGCCGCCGTTCTGCAACCGCTTCATGAAAGGCGGCATTCGCCTCTTCGGCCAAGTTGCCAGACGGAGCGGCCTTTACGACCTCGGCCTGCGCAACGCCCTCGACGTGCGCGTCGAATCATTGCCGCTCGACTTCGCACATCTGCCGGCGCCTTTCGACGGGTACCGGATTTTGCACATCACGGACCCGCACTTCGATGCGATGGAGGGGCTGGGGGATGCCGTACACCGGGCGGTGCAGGGCTGCAAGGTCGATCTGTGCGTCTTCACCGGCGATTATCGCTCCGCCAACGACGGGCCGTTTTCGCCGGCCGGGGTTGTCGAGCCGTTATCGGCCATCCTCGATTCGGTCGAGGCGCGGGACGGGTTTCTCGCAACCCTCGGCAATCACGATACGCACGAGATGGTCGATGTCTTCGAACGCCTCGGGCTTCGCGTCCTGGCGAACGAAACCGCGCGGTTCGCCCGGGACGGCTGCCTCCTGAGCCTGACCGGGGTGGACGACGTTTACCGCTACTATACCCCGATGGCCAATGTGGCGCTGCGGCGGGCCGCCGATTTCGGGCCCGGACACTTCGGCGTGGCCCTGGTCCATTCCCCGGAGCTCGCCGCCGAGGCCGCGGCGACCGGCTATTCCCTGTATCTCTGCGGTCACACGCACGGCGGCCAGATCTGTCCGCCCGACGGCAAGCCGTTTCTCACCCCGGTAAGCCGCAACCACCACTTGGCCAGGGGGCTGTGGCGGCTGAATGGCCTGACCGGCTATACCAGCCGGGGCGCCGGCGTGTCGGGGCTGCCCTTGCGATACTTTGCCCCGGCGGAGGTCACCATGATCATGCTGGGCCGCAGGCCTGCCGGAGATTGAGATCAGCCGCGCCGCGGCGCGCGGCCAGGTCATGCCAGCGCCGGTCCTTGCGACCATCCCGGCATTGGGCTTACGCCGGCCGGCGCATGGGATCGGCGGACGGGCTGGCCGGGTTTCGCCAAGGGCCCATCCCCTAAGCCGGTTTTCGAAGCTCGGCCCGCAGCGCGCGCCGCCGGGCTTGGCAAAACCTGCCGGACTTTTAAGGGCTTGCAGAGTGCTCTTGGCCCGGCCATTCGCGGCCGGATCAAGAACACT
>JBHIDD010000335.1:0-2627 GCA_046759925.1 Kiloniellaceae bacterium | reverse complement strand
GCATTCCGGGGAAACCGGCGAAATCGGGGCTTACCGCGGCGCTCCGGACCGCTAGGATGGATCGGGCGCCGTGGCCGCGGAGCCTGTATGGGCGCGGTCGCGGAAGGCCGCTCCGGACAGGGCCTCTCGGGAAACGGAAACATCGGGGCTATGGCTCGCCAAGACGCGACGACGATGACGGACGAACGGGCCATGAGTCCGGCCGGCCGACCGGCGGCGCCCTTCGTCCTGTTCGACGATAGTCTCAACCCCGACGGCCGCTGCACGCTGTTCGAGGATCCGGTGGAGATCATCCGCTGCGACCGGCCCGGGCAGGCCGAAGCCGCGCTCGACGCCCTTGCCGAGGCGCCCGCCCGGGGGCTCTATGCCGCCGGCTTCCTGGCCTACGAGCTCGGCTATCTGCTGGAGCCGAAGCTCGTCCCCCTTATCCCGGAGCAGTGCGAACAACCACTCGTCTGGATGGGCCTCTTCGACCGCCGCCACGAGCTTTCCGGCGCCGAGGCGCGCCGCTTGATCGAGCGGCGCACGACGGGCGGCCACCGGCTCGCGGATTTGCGGCTGTCCATCGACCGGGACGACTACCTTGCGGCGTTCGCCCGCGTGAAGGACTATATCGCCGCGGGCCATGTCTATCAGATCAACCTCAGCTTCAAATACCTCTTCGAATTTTCCGGCGATCCGCTGTCGCTCTACGCCGAATTGAGGCGCAAGCAGCGGGTCGCCCACGGCGCCGTGATCCAGGGGCCCGATTTCGCCGTGCTCTCGCTTTCGCCCGAGCTGTTCCTCTCGACCAGGGGCGAGAAGGCCGTGACCCGCCCGATGAAGGGCACCGCGGCGCGCGGCCGGACCCCGGCCGAGGACGCCGGCCTGCGCAACTGGCTCTCGGCCGACCCAAAGTCGCGGGCGGAAAACCTGATGATCGTCGATCTCTTGCGTAACGACCTGGGCCGGGTGGCGCGGACCGGCACGGTGGAGGCGCCCGAGCTGTTCACGGTCGAAACCTACCCGACCGTGCATCAGATGACCTCGAGCGTCACCGCCCGGCTGCGCCCCGGCGTCGGGGTGGCCGATCTGATCCGGGCGCTGTTTCCCTGCGGCTCGATCACCGGGGCGCCGAAGGTGCGCGCGATGGAGATCATCCGCGAGCTGGAGACCGCCCCGCGCGGCGTCTACACCGGGGCGATCGGCATGGTGGCCCCGAACCGGGATGTCACCTTCAACGTCGCGATCCGCACCCTGATGGTTGCCCGCGACGGCCGCGGCGAGATGGGCATCGGCAGCGGCGTCGTCTACGACTCCGACCCGGCCGCGGAGCACGAGGAATGCCTGCTCAAGGCCGATTTCCTGACCCAACCCTTCCGCCCGTTCCGACTGATCGAGACGCTGCGCTGGCGGGCCGACGGCGAGTACTTCCTCTTGGAGCGGCACCTGGAGCGCCTGGCCGGCTCGGCGGCGCGCTTCGGCTTCCGCTGCGACCTGGACCACATCCGCCGGTCGCTGGAGGAGCTGGCGGCGGGCTTCGGGCCGGGCGTCTTCCGGGTCCGCCTGCTGTTGGACGAGGACGGCCGGATCGCGCTCTCGGCGACCGAGATCACCTTGCCGTCGCCGGAGACCGTGCTCGGCTACGTCGTCTCCGACCGGCCGGCGGATCGCGGCGATCCGCTGGTCTATCACAAGACCACGTGGCGCGAGCTCTACGACGGCGAATTCGCCCGCCTCCGGGCGCAGACCGGCTGCGACGAGGTCCTGTTCCTGAACGACCGCGGCGAGCTGACCGAGGGCAGCCGCACCAACCTTTTCATCGAACGAAACGGGCGGCTGATCACCTCGCCGGTGTCCTGCGGGCTGCTCGACGGCACGCTCCGGCGCGCGCTCTTCGACGATCCCTCGACCCGGATCGAGGAACGTCCCCTGACCCCGGCCGACCTCGCGGCCGCCGAGCGAATTTTCCTCGGCAATTCGGTAACCGGCCTGGTGCCGGCGCGTCCGCTCGATGGACCGGCGTGACCCCGGCCACCTCCCTCCGGCGCCCCGAGCCGATCCCCCACTCTCGGCGCCGAACGGGCCGTGATGATTGGACCGCGCTCGGGGGATATCCGGCCGCGCCGGCCGGCTTGATCGCCGATCCGGCTGCGCGATCCGAAGCTATGGCCGCAAGCCGCAGCCGTACCTGCGACGGCGGGTCCGGGGCCTTCCACAGCTCCTGATCTTTCGGGTAAGCCTGCCCCCTTGCACTTCAGGCGGCTTTTGCCTCATCTTCGCCTGATCGACCACAACGCCGACTGGGAGTGAGCCAATGATCCCAAAGACGCTTTCCGCTGCGGCCCTGGGCCTTGCCGTTGCCTTGGCCTCGAACGCCGCTTCAGCCGGCGGTGATCCGGCGGCCGGTAAAAAGGTGTTCAAGAAGTGCGTCGCCTGCCACAGCATCGAGCCGGGCAAGAAGAAAATCGGCCCGAGCCTGGCCGGCGTGGTGGGCCGCACCCCTGGCACCGTCGAAGGCTTCAAGTACTCCAAGGCGATGAAGGCCTACGGCGAAGGCGGGGCGGTCTGGGACGAGGCGACGTTGGCCGTCTATCTCGAGGCGCCGCGCAAGGCGGTTAAGGGAACCAAGATGGTCTTCCCCGGCC
>JBHIDD010000334.1:0-2632 GCA_046759925.1 Kiloniellaceae bacterium | reverse complement strand
CGCGATCGAGGCGTCGCGCAGGATCTGGTATTCCTTGTCGGTGAGCGTCAGCGCCGGCGCAACGGTGATCGAATCGCCGGTGTGGATGCCCATAGGGTCCAGGTTCTCGATCGAGCAGACGATGATGCAGTTGTCCGCGGCATCCCGCACCACCTCCATCTCGAACTCTTTCCAGCCCAAGACCGACTGTTCGATCAGCGCCTCGCAGACCGGCGAGGCGCGCAGGCCGCCCAACACGATTTCCTCGTATTCGTCGCGGTTGTAGGCGATGCCGCCGCCGGTGCCGCCGAGGGTGTAGGACGGCCGGATGACGGCCGGCAGTTCGATGTCGGGCAGGGCCTCGAGCGCCTCTCCGAAGCTCCGGACGATGCGCGCCCGCGGCGAGGCAAGCCCGATCCGCGCCATGGCCTCGCGGAACGCCTGGCGATCTTCGGCCTTGGCGATGACCTCGGCTTTGGCGCCGATCATCTCGACCCCGAAGTCGTCCAGCACCCCGGTCCGCGCCAGCGTGGCGCCGGCGTTGAGGGCGGTCTGCCCGCCCATGGTCGGCAACAGGGCATCGGGCATCTCCCGCGCGATGATCTTGCCGAGCATTTCGGGCGTGATCGGTTCGACGTAGGTGGCATCGGCCAGGCCCGGATCGGTCATGATGGTGGCCGGGTTGGAGTTGACCAGCACCACGCGGTAGCCCTCGGCGCCGAGCGCCTTGCAAGCCTGGACGCCGGAATAGTCGAACTCGCAGGCCTGGCCGATGACGATCGGCCCGGCGCCGATGATCAGGATCGACTCGATGTCGGTCCGCTTGGGCATCAGCTATTCCAGTCCCGGGTCAGAGCTATTGTCAAAAGTTGGCGATGGAGATTTCAGGCGGCGCGTTCGATTTGCATTGCTCCGTCCTTGAGGCGCATCGCGGACGCCGCTTCGTGGTGGTCCCCGACGAGCCTACGCCCCGCCGGGACCACCCGGCAAATGCCCCCCCCGGCCGGCCCAGGGCGGCGCAAGGCTACCGGTTGACGCCTCAGAGCTTTAATAAGTTCCGGCCGAGCACGATGTCGAAGGTCCCGGAGAGCGCGCCGGCCTCGATCTCGGGCGCGGGCTTGAGCTCGACCAGGACGCTCTGCCGCGCCCGCGGATCCGCGATCCGCCGGAAGACGAAGTCGCGCTCGTTCAGCGGCTCGCCCGCGAGGTACATCTGGGTGGTCATCCGCTCGATTCCGGCGCCGGAGATCGCGAAGTGGATGTGCGGCGTGCGGCTCGGATAGGGCACCGGCTTGATGGTCCGGAATCGGTAGGCCCCGTCGGCGCCCACGGTCATGTGCCCATAGCCCTGGAAGTTCGGGTCCGCGCCGCCCCGAGGCTCCCTGGGATGGTGGTAGCGACCCAAAGCGTCGCACTGCCAGATCTCGACCCGCACGCCGGCCATCGGCCGGCCGTCTTCGGTCAGCACCTGGCCGAAGACGTGGGTGACGGTGCCGGCGGCCCGGGCCGGACGGCCCTCGACCCGGACCAGGTCGGTGTCCGAATCGAGGGGAATGCGGAGCGGATAAAACGGCCCCGGGGTCTGCCGCGGCGTCGGGAAGAGCTGGGCCGCCGCCGGCCGCGCCGCCGCCAGGCCGGCCAGCGCGAGGCCCGTACCGACGACACGCCGGCGTGAAATCGCGACTCGATCGATCATGGATTTTCTCCGCTTGGCCGCGGTGCCGCCTGCGGCATGGTGGCGCCCATAATAGGCCGCGCGGCACGCAAAATGAAATCACTGTTAGGCCACTACGCGCGCCATGCCGGCAATCGGCTACAATCGCGCAGCCATCGCCCCCCCGACGACGAGGAGCCCCGCCCAGCCATGGCCGCTTACCTGATCGCCCATCTCGACGTCACCGATCCCTCCGGCTTCGAGGCCTACCGCGCCCTCGTGCCGGCCGTCATCGAAAGGTTCGGCGGCCGCTATCTGGTGCGCGGCGGCCGGGTCGAAGTGCTGGAGGGCGACTGGACCGTGCCGCGCCTGGTCATCATCGCCTTCGACGACCTAGCCCAGGC
Source organism: Kiloniellaceae bacterium (assembly GCA_046759925.1). Classification (GTDB taxonomy): domain Bacteria; phylum Pseudomonadota; class Alphaproteobacteria; order Kiloniellales; family J153; genus JBHIDD01. Next base: position 595 of record JBHIDD010000334.1, on the reverse strand, counting down.
CAAGCGCTTCTATGGTTCGCCGGAATACCAGGAGATCCTGCCGCTTCGCCTCGAGGCGGCCAAGGGAACGGTGGTCATCGCCGAAGGGATCTGATACGCAAGATCACCAATGTCGTGATCTTGGCTCCCCCGCGCGACGCCCGCGCGCTGCCCGAACTGCGCCTCGACCTGCCGCCGACCGCGGTCGGCAAGGACGACCCGGACAAGACCGGTTTCGCAGCGCCGGGCCCGAGAGGGACCGGCTACCGGGTCCCGCGCTTCGGGCCGCGCGGGCGGCAACGGCCGCGGGCTTGCCGGATGTCGCCCGACGTGAAATAAGCAGGCGGAGATTCCCTTCCCCCCCCGGGGACAGGGAACCGCGACACTGAAGCCACGTGTCAGACGCGGGATGAGCGTTTGGGGCAAGATACTCGGCGGGGCCGCGGGTTTCGCGCTCGGCGGGCCGCTGGGCGCGCTGCTCGGTGCGGTTGCGGGCCACGCGGTCGACAAGATGCGCGCGGACGCGGCCGGGGGCGATGCGGCGGACGCAACCAAACGGATCGCCTTTACCATCGGCGTCATCGTGCTCGGCGCCAAGATGGCCAAGGCCGACGGC
>JBHIDD010000333.1:0-2649 GCA_046759925.1 Kiloniellaceae bacterium | reverse complement strand
CGAGCAGGCGGCTGGCGATGATCACGTCGGCGTTCTTGCCCGCCACGTCGACGAAATAGGTCCGCAGGTTGCGCATGATGAATTCGAAGACGAAGACCGTTGCCACGCCGAGCGCAAGGACCCAGAGCGTCTCGATCGCATTATTCGGAACCACGCGGTCGTACACGTTCATAATGAACAGGGGACTGGCGATCGCGAAACAGTTGATCAGGACCGAGGCCAGCAGGACGTGGCCGTAAATCGGCCAGAACTTGGCGAGCGTTCCCCAGAACCACGCCCGCGGCTCGGCAAGCCGGATGTCGGAGGCCCGTTGATCGAACTTGAACTCCGGCCGGGCGAAGATCGCATAGCCCGTGTACTGGTCCTCCAAGTCATTGAGACATATGGTCTTTTTCCCCGTACCGCCTTCCGGTATGACGATCTCGGCGGTGTCTTTGTCGAGGTAGTTCAAAAGCACGCAGGCATTGCCGGCCTCGAGCAGCAGAATACAGGGCAGGGTGACCGGAAGGATCTGCCGCAGCTTCGGCCGGCGGGTGATCCGGGCCTCGAGCCCGGCGCGTTCGGCGGCGCGGACCGCGAGCTCCGGCGTGAACCGCTGCTCCGCGTGTGGCAGGCCGGCCTGGAGCGCCTGGGCCGAAATCGGCCGCTGAAGGAGCCCGGCCAGGGTTGTCAGACACCTGAGCAGCGGATCTTCGAAATCGATCGCCGAGGGCGCAATGTCCCAGTCCTTCGGCTGCTTCAGAACCTCTTCGGGCTTGATCGCCTGGGCCTTATTCGATTCGGCCGCGGGCTGTCGGGCCTCGGCTGCCGATGGCCTGTCCTCGGGTGCCGGCGGCCGGGCTTCGGTTTCGGGTGGCCGGGGCTCGGGTTCGGAGAACCGGGCCTGGGGCTCGGCGGTTTGGGCCTCGGATTCGGACGGCTGGGGCTCAGGTTTGGACAGTTGGCCGTCGGGTTCCGACGACCGGACCTGGGATTCGGGCGGCCGCGGCCCGGATTCGGGGCTGGCCCCGACGAGTCTTGCGGCCCGTCCGGATAGGTCGGCCTGAGATGCCTCCTCGGTCGTGGTCGCCTTCTTGGATCCGGCTTTGAAGGTGACCGAAGAAGCTGCTGCCGCGGCTACTCGTATTTTGTCGTCACGTGATGCCATCTCGACCGCATTCCCTTGCCGAGTACCGGGCGCGCCTGCGTCTCGGAGGACGGCGACTCGTGAATGCCTCCCTAGGCACCGCGAAATACGGCCATTCCATATGTAATACCGGATCGAATTATTGTGCCGGACGCAAGGTATAGACGCAAGGTATATAGGCTTAGCGAAAGATGCTATGGCAAATTAGCGAAAGATGCTTCGGAAAAGGTTAACAGATTTTCCGGTCCCCTGGCGGGATCGTTCGGCCGCGTTTGCGGTCGGCCGGTTCAAGCGCGCGCCGGCACGGCCGCTCGGGCCTGGCCCTCCGCCTATGGCCGGTGTCGCGCGCTGTTCCCGGAAATTGATAATTTTTTAACGAGTCGCAGCTACTGAGGGTTACCGTGGTTTGCGGACAGAAACGGGCCCGTGGGCCAACACGAACCGGCCGAGCGGACCCGGCGGAGCCGTGCGGACATCGCACATGGACACTGGATTATTAAGGATTTGATGTAACCGCCGTGGGCTGTTAGATTGGTTCGAGGTCAAGGGGACGATATTCGAGATAAAGCCCGCCGCGTTGACAAACAGTCTTTACCTGGGCTTTATAGTCAGGCGACTGCGAAGAGATTCCGGCCGGTATCCGCCTTTGGTGGATCGCAGGTTTCGGATGTTTAGGGGATACGGGGGCACGAGCATGCGCTGGTCGTACAAAAAAGTGTCGTTCTCTTTCAAAGCGGCGCTCTTCGGTACCGTACTGATTTTTCCGGGGACCATGGCCGCACAAGCCATGACGCTCGCCGAAGCGATCGAGTTGGCGCTGTCAACGAATCCCGACATCGGGGTTGTCGCAAGCAACCGCGAAGCGGTCGACGAGGAGTTGAAGCAGGCGCGCGGGCTGTGGCTGCCGCAGATCGACTTGGCCGCCGGTATCGGGAAAGAGGGCACGAACGACCGGACCACGCGGGCCGACCCTGATGTCTCGGGGGATGCCCTCACCCTGACCCGGGAGGAACTGTCGCTCACGCTCCAGCAGCGGATCTTCGACGGGTTCGAGGCCGACAGCACGATCAGCCGGGAAAAGGCCCGCGTCGAATCGGCGGCGCGTCGGGTGGCGGAGAACGCGGAGTTCCTCGCCCTTGATGTGATCGGTGCTTATCTCGAGGTGATTCGCGAGCGGGAGCTGGTCCGCCTCGCCGAGCAGAATTTGCGGGTCCACCTGGGAATTCTCGAGTCCTTGCAGGAGCGTCTGGCCGCCGGCGCCGGAAGCCGGGCGGACGTGGCCCAAACCGAAGCGCGGAGCGCGCGGGCGCGGGCCACCCTGACTCAGACCCTCAATGACCTGCGGGATGCGGAGGCGGCCTACACGCGCATCATCGGACAGTTCCCGGATCAGCTTGAAACGCCGGAATTTCCGTCCGGCGTCTTGCCCCCCGACTTGGATGCGGCGGTGAGCCTGGCCGGGACCAACAATCCGACCACGAAGATCTTCGAGGCCGACGTCAAGACCGCGACGGCGGAGGTGT
>JBHIDD010000332.1:0-2655 GCA_046759925.1 Kiloniellaceae bacterium | reverse complement strand
CGGCGACCGGCCGGATCCATTCCACGTCGACGCCCACATCGCACCCGCGCGCGACGGCCACCAGCGCCAGGTCACGGGCGTGGGACAGATTGAAGGCCAAGCCGCCGCCCTCGATCAGCACCGGTTTGCCCCATGCGCCGTAGCCGAACGCGAGCGCCCGCGGGTCCCGTCGCAGGTATGCGCCGAGCAGGCGCCGCAGCGTCCCGCGGCCGGCGATGAAACGAATGCGGTTCTCGGCGCGGCGGTAACGCGCCGCCCGGGCCCGCTCGTCCGCGCTGATCATGGCTTCCAGCCCGGCCGCGTGCTTTGGGCCGACATCGAGCGCGACGCGCCAGACATGAACCTCACGCCCTGACAGGGTGGGCAGGTCGGGCGGGCAGGGCCATGAATCGCAAGGCCCGGTCATCACCCCTGGCCGCCTCTCGCCAGTCCCTGGGCGGCGAACAGGCGCCCCTCCGCGATCAGTTGGTCGAGGTCCTGCGTCACCCAGTCGGTGCGCAGCACGATGGCGACATCGGTGGTATTGAACTGTTCGTCAACGACCGCACCGTCCCCGACAAAGGCGCCGAGACGCAGGTAGCCCCGCACGAGCGGCGGCAGGCCGGCGATCGCCCGTTGCGGGTCGATTTTCCTCACGTCGGTCCCCTTCATGTCGACGTAGCGGTCCGGCAGCGCTTGAACCCTCAGGCCCGGCGGCGCCAGATGATAGTGATAGAGATAGCCGAGCTGCTCGGCCACCGGGCGCGGGTCGGTACCCGGCAAGCTGGCGCAGCCGAACATCAGGCCGACGCGGTGGCGCCGGGCGTAGGCGGTGATGCCGCGCCAGAGCAGCTGCATGGTGGTCCCGTTACGGTACGCCTGGGCAACGCAGGCCCGGCCGAGTTCCAGGATCTCCCCTTCGAAAGCGAGCACCGGGGCGATATCGAACTCGTTCGCCGAATAGAACGAGTGGTTGCCGATCGCCTCGCGGCGAAGCAGACGGTAGGTTCCCACGACCCTGCCGCGTTCCCGTTCGATCACCAGCAGGTGATCGCACAGCTCGTCAAACTCGTCGAAGTCACGATGACTTTCGGCCGTCTCGGGCGTGGGTTTGGCGCCCATCTCGCCGTAGAACACGTGATACCGCAGTTCCTGGACACGCGCGATTTCGGCCCTGCTTTCGGCAAGCTTTACCTCGAGACCGTCGGCGCCGAGGCGAACCAGTTCCGGAACCTCGGGCTTCGGCGCCCTTGGCGACCGGCCGGGGCCGGCGGCCGCGGGCTGCCTCCGGCCGGCGGGCAGGAAACCGCCCGCGCGCATTTCTTCGATGCTCGACCGGACGGCCTCGACCACCCGGGCGGTATCGGATTCGCGATGGGCCGTGCTCAGGAAGCAGGTGCGGCCCTCCCACAGATAAATGCCCCGGTCGAGGAGGTGGTAGAAGAAGACGTCCAGATTGCCGGTGAACTCGAAGCGGAAGATCGAGCCGAAATTCGCGACCCACAGGGGGACATCCTGCTCGCCGAAGACGGCATTGAGCCTGTCGACCAGTGCCGCGGTCCGACGGTTTAGGTTGTCCTGGAGCGCCGGGCCGCGCCGCTTGAGTTCCGCGAGCACCGCCCGGGCCGCCGCCATCGTCAACGGGTTCTTGTTGAAGGTCCCGGCGAAGAAAGTGGTCTCGGCCCCGGGGAAGGAGGCATCGCCGTAACGCCACATCCCGCCGTCGATGCCGTCCAGATAGGCGGCCTTGCCGGCGACGATGCCGATGGGCAGGCCGCCGCCGATCAGCTTGCCGTAGGTCGCCACGTCGGCCTGGACTCCGAACCACTCCTGCGCGCCGCCGGGCGCAATGCGGAAGCCGGTGAGGATCTCGTCGAAGATCAGGGCGGCGCCGGCTTCGGTGGCGAGCCGCCTGAGCTCGCGGAGGAAATTCCCGGGCTGCAAATCGGGGCGTCGACTCTGCACGGGCTCGACCAGGATCGCGGCCAATTCGCCGGACCGGGCGCGCAAATTCGCCAGCGATTGCGGGTCGCCGTAGGGCAGGACCAGGACATCCTCGACCATATGGGGCGTCACCCCCGGCGCCAGGGGGGTCGAGGCCATGTCGCCATCCGACCCGCGCGGCAACGCAAGGGTTCCGTCGAAATGCCCGTGATAGGCCCCTGCGAACATGGCGATCTTGCTCCGGCCCGTGGCCGTCCGCGCCAGCCGGAGGGCGGTCATGACGGCTTCGGTGCCGGAATTGCAGAAGACGACACGCTCGGTCCCGGTGAGTGCGCCGATCGCTTCGGCCACCGCGCCGGCCCGTCGGGCCTGGGGCCCGAGCTGAAACCCCTCGTCCAGTTGACGCTTGAGCGCCCTTTTCACGAAGGCCGGGTTGTGCCCGAACAGGTGGACACCGAAGCCCATGGCAAGGTCGACATATTCGTTATCGTCGATGTCCCAGATGTGCGCGCCGCTGGCTCGCTTCCCCACGATCGGGTAGAGCATCTCCTTGATCGACGGCCGGAACCCCGCGGCGCCCCGCCGGTCGGCGAGCATCGGGCGGAATTTCTCGGCGAACCTCTTCGAACGCGCGGTGCGCCGATTGTACCGCCTGGCCAGCGTCCGGAGGTGCCGCTGCTGCCGGGGATCGGCATCCACCGGCACCGCGGCAAGTGGCCTTCCGGCGGCCGT
>JBHIDD010000331.1:0-2657 GCA_046759925.1 Kiloniellaceae bacterium | reverse complement strand
ATCGCGCACGACCCGTGCGGTCGGCGGTTGCATGTCCAGGAGCTTGCGGACGCTCTCGGACGCCTTCGTGCGCACCTTCAACGAAACGAAGCCGGAGAGCAGGTGGTAGGCGCTGAGGAAGACGACCACGCCGAAGAAGTCCACCGACGGGAAGCCAACGAACCCGTACCAGTCGAGGAACGGGACCGGCACGCCCAAGACGCCGCCCATGTAGGCGCCGATGGCGCCGACACTGAGCAGGACGTGCTGGTTGGTGATGCCGCGCCAGGCGGCGCCCCAGGCCATGCGGGTGATGCGCCGGCCGTTCCAGAGGAAAACGTAGGTGGCGATCGCCCACGCGGTCCAGGCGTGCCAGTTCTCCATCTGCCACAGACCCAGCCACATGGCCGACATGGCGAGGACCAGGACGGCCGCGCAAACGGCCGCCGAGGTCAGGTCCCGGCGCTCGGTGCGCGCCGCCGACTCCTGCTCCTCGAACGCCTTCACCTTTCGCGGGTCGCGGATGATAAAGCCGAGGGCCCGCAAGGTGCCCTCGATGGTCGTGGGCGTGGTTTCCGCAGCGCGGTAGCGGACCAACGCCTCCTCGTGGGCCAACGATACGTGAATCTCTTCCACGCCCTTCTCCCGGCGCAGCGCCTTCTCGATGGAGTTGGCGCAAAACGAGCAGCTCATGCCGCCGATCCAGAGCTGCAACGTCGTGAACTCGTGACTGCTAGCGGTGCCGATGGTCGAACCAGTGGTCATGGCAATCCTCCGTCAGCGGAGCCCATTCAGCCGGTCCTCCGGAAGGAAGGTGTCGGCCCGCCCATCGCTGCGTATGGCGAGCATGTTCGCCAAGAACATGGCGCCCTCGGTCCGGAACATCGGGTCGGTCACCCGCCACCGGCCCTCCTCGTACGCGACTTCGGAGGCGAACACGGGCGCGACACCGGCGTCCTTCGGCGCCGGCAGCGCGGGATGGGCGAAGCTCGCCGCCGGCTCCGCCTCGAGATACTTGCCGCTCACCAAGGGGAGCGGGCTCGCGCGCAGGAGCCCGGAGCGGACCACGGCGTTCTCGAAGAAGCGAGGGTAAAGCCGGCGCGCCTCTGTCGCGAGGTCCTCGGGCCCGTGCCACCGCATGGCGTTCAACGCGGCGATCACCGCGCCGACGGTACGGATGGTGTAGACCACCGGCGCGCCGCCGTCGCGTGCCCGGAAGAAGCCGAGTGAGTCGTCCCATAGCGGCGCAAGCCGGGAACGGAAGAGACCGGCGGCCGCTTTCGTGTAAGCCCTCTCCCCGAACAGGCGGCCGGCCTCGGTCAGGCCGTAGACCGCCAGCGCCAGGTCTTCGAGGGCGTTGCCGGCCCCGGCCCGCAGGGCCTCGGCGTGCGCGCGGGCCAGCCGAAGGGCTTTGCCCCGGCGTGGCTGGTCCCCGGTCGCCAGCGCATAACGCCCCAGGGCCTCCACCGCGATCGCCCGGTCTGCGGCGGTGCGCGGCGGCAGTTTTTCCACAGCCGCGAGTCCAAGGTCGGCAAGTCGGCGGTGGTCGTCCGCGTCGACGAGATCGCGGTAGGCTTTATGCCAGTAGTCGTCGCGCGCACTCGTGCTGGCCAGAATCAGGCTGGACGCCGCCCACAGCACCGCCGCCTGATCGCGCGGTTCGGGATCGAGGAGGCGGCCGTCGGGCGATCGCGCCGCGAACAGGCCCTGCGCATTACGGAGGCGCTTCTCGAGAAACCGCGCCTGTACTCTCGCCTGCGGAATCATCATCAGCCCGGCCAGCTTGTTCTCCGGCAGGTCGTGGTACTGCAGGTGGAACTCGGGGCTGGTGATCTTCAAGAGCGTCCACGCCTGCGCGCCGGGATCGAGCGTACGGTCGAAAGAACCCGGGTCCCAGCGCAGGGTCTCCGGCCTGGCGAAGTCCGGCGGTTCCCTGAACACCGGCAGCGCCGCGGCGTAGACGAGCCCGACGATTCCCATGTCGGGCATGGGCGGCCGGGTGACGTAGCCCGCCCGCCTGAGCCAGTCGTCACGCTCGTAAGGCGAGATGACCAGCGCCTCCCCGAGGTTGGAGAACATGATGGCGTTGGCCAGGTTCGAGATCGCCGCGAAGTAGGTCGCGGTATCGATCATTCCCTCGTCGTAGCGGAACGCCGCCGTTTCAGCCGCCTGCGCGGGAGCCGCCAACAGAGAGCCCGCCAGGAGAGCAGCCAAACGCTTACCTGACGTGGGTTTCCCCGATACTTCGTTCATACCCAATCCTCCAACCTTACGAACAGCCCGAAGTAGATGGACCAGAGTCCGAATACGACGAGGAGCGCCCCGGTCCACCGGGGGATGCGGCTCGACAGGCGGCGCAGACCGGGCCCCAGCGCGCGTCAGGAACCCGAGCATGCCAAGGCCGACGGGAAGGAAAACCAGGTTCATGAGGTTCACCTCGCCCATGACTGTCCGGCCGCAACGCTGAACCCGCCCCGCTCGATCACTGCGACCAGCCCATTCTCGCCGACGGCCTGGCGCGGGACCGATACAATGCGCATGCCGTCGATCTTGATGGAAACCGTGTTCACCCTCTCCTCCTCCGTGAACCCGTGCTCATCCGAACAAGAACTGGAAAGGCGTGACGAGCCCCATATACGCCGCGCTTTGGTAAAGGAAAAACAGGGCGGCGAAGAGGA
>JBHIDD010000330.1:0-2658 GCA_046759925.1 Kiloniellaceae bacterium | reverse complement strand
GCTGGCCTAGGCGAAACAAGTTGGAGGCGCACTGGAAGGAGGCGGTGATGGGACAGCAGCTCTTCACGAACTGTAACCGGGCGATCGTAGAGGCGGCGATTCTATCCGGGTGCCGCTTTTTCGCCGGCTATCCCTTCACGCCCGCGACCGAGTGCCTGGAGCAGGCGAGTCACCGGATGCCCGAGGTAGGTGGAGTTTACATCCAAGCGGAAAGCGAGGTGTCGGTCATCAACATGGTGATGGGCGCCGCTGCCGCTGGAGTCCGATGCATGACCGCAACTTCCGGGGCCGGGTTCGCCTTGATGCAGGAAGGGGTCTCGCATATGGCGGGGATCGCCGAGCTGCCGTGCGTCATCGTCAACGTCAGCCGGGGCGGTCCCGGGTTCGGGAACCTGGCTCCGACCCAGGGCGATTATTTCCAGGCGACCCGGGGCGGCGGCGCGGGCGACTACCGGTGCCTGGTATTTGGGCCCTCGACGGTGCAGGAAGCCGTGGACCTGACGAAGCTCGCCTTCGTGCTCGCGGACAGGTACCGCATGCCGGCGATCATGCTCTCGGACCAGATGCTTGCCGAGACCACCGAGGCCTGCGATCTCGCCCCGCTGCCGGAAGAGGAGCCTGCCCAGAAGTGGTGGGCGGCGACCGGATGCCAGGGGCGTGACCCGATCTACGTGGGGCGGCCCGGCACGGACTACGGACCGCATGCCGAGTACCTGTCCGGCAACCTGACCCTCAACCTGATCGGTGTCGGCAGCGTGGGGCGCAACCCCGACACCTTCGAGGCGCACATGCTGCGGCTGGCCGACAAGCACCGGCGGATCGAGGCCGAGGAGGCGCGGGCCCAGGCGTGCTACCTCGCCGATGCTGAGCTCGTCGTCGTTGCTTTTGGCACGTCGGCGCGGCTGATTCGACCGGCAATCGAGCAGGCCCGCGCCGACGGGCTCCCGGTGGGGTTGATCCGTCCGATCACGCTCTGGCCGTTCCCCTCGCGCCTCATCGCGGAGACGGCCGAGCGCGTGCGCGAGTTCTTGGTCGTTGAGATGAGCATGGGCCAGATGGTAGAAGACGTGCGGCTCGCGGTGCAAGGCAAGACCCCGGTCCGTCTCTTCTCGACGCTGGGCGGGGTGGTCCCACGGCCCGAGACGGTCGGTCCGAAGATCCGGAGTCTTCTGAGTCTCGTTTCGAGTGAGCGCCGCGCCTAGGAACGGCGGCAGAAAAGGGAGGGCACGATGGAACGGGTCTTCAAGCAAACGCCTTCGGCCGCCCTCAAGACCCGATACGACTACTGCGCCGGCTGCGGTCATGGAACGAGTGTTCGTCTGGTCGGAGAGGTCATCGACCAGCTCGGCCTCCGGGAGCAGACAATCGGTATCTTGGGGGTGGGCTGCTACAGCACGAGTCCGGTTACCTTCAACTTCGATTGCCAGCTGGCGTTGCATGGCCGGGCCCCCGCGATGGCCACGGCGGTGAAGCGCCTCCTGCCCGCCCGACTGGTCTTCACGATGCAGGGGGACGGGGACCTCGCGGCCATCGGGACGACGGAGATCGTACACGCGGCGACACGAGGGGAGCGGTTCACGACGCTTCTGTTGAACAATGCCAACTTCGGCGAGACGGGCGGGCACATGGCACCGACGACGCTCGTCGGACAGCGGACGCCGAGCAGCCCTCAGGGGCGCAACCCGGAAGTGCACGGCTATCCGACGCGCATCACCGAGATGCTCACGCTTCTCGAGGGTGTCAGATACGTGGCGAGGGTGGCGCTGACCAATCCGGCGAACGTCATGCGCGCCAAGGGGGCCATCAGGAAGGCGTTCCAGCTCCAGCTTGAGGGCTCCGGGTTCTCCCTGGTGGAGATCCTTACGGCCTGCCCGAGCGGTTGGCGCCTCACCCCCGTCGAGTCGCTCCGGTGGATGGATGAGGTTCAAACGAGGACCTACCCTCTCGGCGAGCTGAAGGTGGCTGCGTCATGACGCACGAGATCGTACTTGGCGGGTTCGGCGGGCAGGGGCTCAAGGTTATCAGCGCGCTGCTGGCCCAGGCTGCCCATCACGCCGGCAAGCACGCGATGATGTACAACATCTATGCGGCAGCGATCCGCGGGGGACCGATCTTCTGCACCGTGATCGTGTCCGCCGGCGAAATCGAGGGCGGCCCGACGACCACCAAGCCGACCGCGGTGCTGGCGATGGATCCGAACACGGTCGAGGTCTACCAGAGCGCGATCCGCCCGGGCGGTACGCTCGTCGTCAATAGCTCGCTCGTCAAGCATCTGTCCGGGCGGTCGGGCATCAACGTGGTAATGGTGCCCACGAACGAGATCGCCGAGGAGATCGGCGACATCAAGTACGCGGGCATGGTAGGGCTCGGCGCGCTGATTGCGCACACGGGGGTGGTGCCCATCGAGGCCGTCAGGAGCTGCCTTGAGAAGACGCTCCCGCCGTATCGCCACCACATGATTCGCGCGAACGAGCTGGCGCTGAGACGCGGGGCGGAGTGTGTCGGGAGCCTGGCGGGGCCGGTCGGCGCCCGATCATGAGCCGCGCGCCGGCGAGCTGCAACGGCTAAGCGGTGCCGGCGACAACTTTCATCACTTCGGGGCGGCCCTGCACTTCCCCGGGCGTTCCTGAGAAGATGATCTCGCCGCGCTCGATGACG
>JBHIDD010000329.1:0-2665 GCA_046759925.1 Kiloniellaceae bacterium | reverse complement strand
TGTTGATAAATGTATGGCGCGGCCCTGGACTGCAAGCTTGCCGCGATCCTGCATCGAATGTGGATGGAAGATGCCGACTTCCGCTGGTCGACAAAGGAGCCAATTGCATAGAGAAAAAGACGAACGCTCAGCTCAGGTCCCGCCACGGGCGGGATCGATGTCCCTGCCGGGACGGTGGCGGTGGCGAGATCGACGATGAAGACGCCGATGTTGTGCTCCTGGATACAGGCAATGCAGGCGCCCACGTCGGGCATCGGCGAACGCGAGGTCGTCAAAGCGCTCCGGGCCGTCGACCCCGTCTGGGACGAGTTATTTCCCGCTGAACAGTTCCGCATCTTGCAGATCCTAGTGAACACGGTGGCTGTTGCCGCCGACGGGCTCGAGATTCGGCTACCCGCCGAAGGGCTAAACACCCTTACTGAGGAACTGCGTGACCGGCAAGCTGAAGAAGAAAGGACAGCGGCATGACGACGCGGCTTTCCTCGGACGGCCGCACACTCACCATCCGCGTGCCGATGAAGCTCCAGCGCCGCGGCGGGCGCAGGCTGATCGTCGCACCCGAAAGCGCCGCGTCTTGGGCACCGCCGAAACCACGCCACGACGACACGCTAATCAAGGCGCTCGCCCGAGCCCATCGCTGGAGGCGGATGCTCGAGAGCGGCGAGTACCGGTCGGTCAAGGAGCTCGCTGAGGCCGAAAAAATCAACAGCTCCTACCTCAGCCGCATCCTCAGGCTCACTCTGCTTGCCCCCGACATCGTCGAGGCGATTTTTGACGGCCGGCAGCCGAAGGGGCTCAAGCTCGCCGACATCGTGGGGCCGATGCCGGTGGAATGGGACAGGCAGCGGGTGTGGTTGGGCTTCAGGTGATTGGCTCCGAGCGTGGAAGCTTCGTGGTCAATGGGTCGTCTCGACCGATGGGCGTATTCCGAGGCCCTCCGAAATTTTTTTGCACCCGTGCTCATCTCAGCGCCGCGCACTCTGTCGGCGCTCTCAGGTCGGGGCAGCGTCAGCCGCCGGTGCACCCGCCGCGAAATCCGGTGACTGGCGTACCCCCTCGATCTGCCGTCGTGATGCACGGACAACGATAGAACCCTGCCACCCCTTTCGCTAAGCTAGGCGGAGCACTTTTTCGGAGGAACGGAAATGGCCGGGCGCGGCGTCATCTACGAGTTCGCCACTGTCATCAACGCCGACACGGTCCATTACAGCCGGCTCTCACACGGCGGCCGGCGGCGAACTATGTGCGGCTCGGCGTTCGACGCACGGTCGTCGCAGCTTGCGGTGGCTCTGGCGGGCACGGCGAGTCTCGGTGAACGGGCGAGTAGATGAAACCGAACAAGCGGCCAAACAAGTCCAAGACCTCGTCGCGCCCCTTTCCGGAAGCCGAGTACGAACGGCGGCTGGCGAGCGTTCGGGGGGCGATGCAGGAGCGCCAACTTGACGGACTCCTCGTATCGACGCCCGAGAACATTTTCTATCTGACCGGCCTCGACTACCAGGGGTACTTCGCCTATCAGCTGCTTGTCGTCCCGCTCGAAGGCACGCCGGTGCTCATTACACGAGCCATGGAGCGCGCGATCATCAGGGACAGGGTTCCCGATGTCCGCCATGTCGGTTATTCGGACGGCATCGCCCCTATTCCGCCGCCGAAGGCCAAGGACGTTGACTTGGTGTACACCGGTCGTCGGCCGCAAGACCACATAGACGGCCTGCGCCCCTGGTCGACGAGTCTGGGTATTCCAACCCGCGAGAGCGAGACGCCTCCGTCGCCCTCGGTGTCGCCGGCGCGGGCCACATGCGAGGTTCTCGCCGAATGCGGCTTGGCGAAGGCGCGGCTGGGCATCGAAAAGGACAGCGCGCTCCTGCCCTTCGGGATCGCCGAGGAGATCATTCATAGCCTGCCCAACGCCAGCTTTGAGGACGCCTCTGATCTCGTAACCGACTGTCGGCTGGTGCAGTCTCCGCTCGAGCTTGCGTGCACGCGCAAGGCGGCAGCCATATCGGAATCGATGGTGTTGGCAGCCATCGCGGCGGCGGGGTCGGGCATGCACAAACGGGATGTCCTGGCGGCCATCTATCAGACCATGTTCTCGCGCGGCGGCAGCTATCCGGGCTTCGTACCGTTGGTTCGTTCGACACGAACACTCGAACACGAACATGGCTCCTGGGAGAACGACAGGCTGGCGAGACGGGACGTTCTGTTCCTGGAGCTGAGCGGGTGTGTCGAGCGATATCATGCCCCGATTAGCCGCCTGATTTTCATTGGCAGTGCGCCGGCGCGCGCCGATCGCATACGCCGCATCTGCGAGAAGGCGATTGAGTGCGCGCAAGAGACTATGCGTCCCGGCGCCCTGGCCGGAGAGGTTTACGAGGCCTGGCAACAGTGCGTGATCGACGCCGGAATGCACGGTTACAGCCGCCATCACTGCGGATATGCGGTCGGTATCGGCTTTCCGCCAAGCTGGACGGCGAGCGGCATCCCGGTTGGCCTGCGGGCGGGCTCGACGATGGAGTTGCGGGCCGGCATGGTCTTTCACCTCATGTCGTGGCTTCTCCGAACGGGGCGGGGGGATTACGTCATTTCGGACACCGTCGCGGTCACCGAGACCGGATGCGAGGTTCTCACGAATGTCTCCCGGGGGCTTCACGTGCGGTGAAACGGA
>JBHIDD010000328.1:0-2695 GCA_046759925.1 Kiloniellaceae bacterium | reverse complement strand
CTTTTCGAGCGTCATGACCGCGGAACCGTGGCAGGGCAAACCTCGGCGGGTCCGGGTCGGGATAGTACTCGAGCATCATGTTGATGCGCGGCTGGGGCCCGTGGTTGAAGACGGCATGAAGGCGCCGGTTGTTGAGCTCGAAGATATCGCCGTCGGTCACCCGGAAGCTCTGGCCGTCGCACCGGTATTCGACGCCGGCCGCCCCGGAAACCGCCACGTGAACCCGATGGGTCAGGGCGGCGACCGCCTGGCCGTCGATGTGCTCGTCGATGACATGGCCCGAGGGCAGCTTCACGAAGGTGACGCGGGTCCATACGCCGAAATGCGCCAGCCCGGTCCTCCGGGTCCGGGCGCCGGCGGCTTTGCGCTGCCCGCTGCGCTTGCCCTCACGGCCTGGCGACGCGATCCGGTTTTTTCGAAGCGCCGCGGCGGCGGTGTCCAGAATGGGCGCGACCAGATCGTGCCATTCGAGCATCTCCCAGAAGGTATAGACCTGGAGGCCGCCGTAATCCTCCCGCATGAACGGGCGCACCCGGTCCCGGTCGCCGCCCCATTTCCGGCCCCAGTGCTCGACCACGTCCCACATGTTCGTGCGCACGAACTTGTGCATGCGCGGGTGCCAGTCCTTGCGCAGATAGATCGCCATGGCGACGGAATGCTCCTTGCCCGCGATGGCCTGCCTGTTGAAGTCGGTATGAGTCCATCTGGCATCGGGCAGGGCCTTAAGGCGCCTGGCGACTTCGGAAATGTCGACGTGGCCGAGCACGCGGTAGGGAACGCCGATGTCCATGGGGGCATCTCCGCCGGGCCGGCGACTTTTCCTGGTCGGTTCGGGCAACGTCTTGCCGGACCGCGCCGTCGGTCAATATAGCATCTATGCCCCGATGTCATAAAGCGCCGGATAGGTCCCTTCGGAACGCCTTGCCGCGCGCTTGCGGCCCGGCGGAATTGAACGCGCGAAGGGGCTTTGCTAGGTTTCGGGCGGAGTCGACCGGATGACCCGGCCGCCCGTCATGCCCGGCGCCGGGCCGCCATTGGCCGGGCCGCCTACAAATGAGCCGACTGGCGTGGCGGCGCGCCTGGCCGCGGTCAAGGCGCGGATCGCCGCGGCGGCGGCGGCGGCCGGCCGGGATCCGGCGGGGGTCACGCTGGTCGCGGTCGGCAAGGCCCAGCCGGCGGCGCGCATCGAAGAGGCCCTTGCGGCCGGCCACCGGGTGTTCGGCGAGAACCGGGTGCAGGAAGCCTTGGCCAAGTTCCCGGCCCTCAAGGCGGCCTACCCGGACCTGGTCCTGCATCTGATCGGTCCTTTGCAGACCAACAAGGTGCGCGATGCGCTCGGCCTGTTCGATAGGATCGAGACCCTGGACCGGCCGAAGCTCGCCCATGCGCTGGCCAAGGAGATGGCCCGGACCGGCCGGCGGCCGCCCTGTTTCATCGAGGTCAACACCGGCGAGGAGCCGCAGAAGGCGGGCGTCGCCCCGGGGCAGGCGGAGTCGCTCATCGCGCTTGCCCGCGAGGCGCTGGGCTTGCCGGTCGAGGGCCTCATGTGCATCCCGCCGCTGGACGAGGAGCCGGCGCTGCATTTCGCCCTGCTTGGCCAAATCGCGAAGCGCAACGGCCTCAAGGGCCTGTCGATGGGCATGACCGCCGACTTCGAGACGGCGATTCGCTTCGGCGCCACCCACGTGCGCGTGGGCACCGCCATTTTCGGCCCGCGGTCGACAGGCTAGCACCGGCGCAGGCGCCGGCAGTCCTCGTCCTCGCGGTCTCTGGTGGGGTCCCGGAGCGGCAGAATCTCCCGACCCATAATGCCGATGAAACGGGGAAAAGCCGTGGTGTCGATGGCGCCCGGTCGACCGTACGAGCCCTTCGCGACGATTAGGATGCGCTTTCCGCGACAGAACGCAGCGACCACCAGGCCGGTCTCCTCCGTCCAGCCGCTGGGTTGGGTGCCCAAATCCCGCGCGCACGCCGAATGCGTTGGAAAGCCTACCGGTATATTGAAGAGCCAGCGCACCCTGTAGAGCGGATCCTCATCCTCGCTCTTGATGGCCCTGAAGCCCCCGGCGAACCAGTGCGGCCCGAAGCGGGACAGCGCGCGCGCGACAACCCGTTCCAGAGCCTCGCCTTCCAGCCGCTCCTCGAGTGTGACCTGCCCAAGCGCCTCGACGGGCATTGGCCCGTCCTTTGTCGCGTAGCGCACATCGCCGGGGGTATAGACCGAGTAGAAGTCGCGGAAGTGAACCGCTGGGCCGCTGCAGGCGGCCAGGGCCGCAAGCGCCGCGGCTAGGCTGAGCGACAGCAGAGATATCCGAACCATCGATTCGCGTGTGGCGCCCAAGCGGCGCCTCCGGTTACGCGGCTGACCCGGGCTTTCAACTTTTACGTAGGACGTGGTTCGTCCGATTTCATCATCCGGCCGCATTCGGTGCCGATACGGCCGGCGCCTCGACGCAGACCCGGCTCGTGCCGTCGGCCGCGCGCAGCACGGCGAGCAGATGCGGGCGCGCCAGCGCGATGCAGCCGAGCGTCGGCGAATAGTCTTTCCTGGCGATGTGCAGGAAGATGGCGCTGCCTTTGCCCGGGACCGGCGGATCGTCGTTGTACCCGAGGACCACGATCACATCGTAGATGTCATCCTCGCGCCACAGGCGCTCGTGGCGCGCCGGATAGGTGCCGCGCACCGGAAGGTTAT
>JBHIDD010000327.1:0-2718 GCA_046759925.1 Kiloniellaceae bacterium | reverse complement strand
TAGGCCGCTCGCCCTCGTCGATCGGACGCGCGGGTGTCTTACGCTTGCCGCGGTCAACGCCGCGGCCGCGCGCGGCGGGCTTGCCCCCGGCCTGCCGTTGGCCGATGCCCGCGCCCTGATGCCGGAGCTCAAGACGGCGCCGCACGACCCGGCCGGCGACGCCAAGGCGCTTGGGGGCCTGGCCGAATGGTGCGGCCGCTACACGCCCTGGGTGGCGGTCGACGGCTGCGAGTCGGCCGGTGCTGCCGGGATCCTGCTCGATGTCACCGGCTGCGCCCATCTCTTCGGCAACCCTGGCTCTGGGGGCTCCGGGGGCGAAGCGGCGCTGCTCGCCGATCTGACGGCGCGGATGACGCGCCTCGGCTTCGCCGCCCGCGCGGCGCTTGCCGAGACCGCCGGGGCGGCCTGGGCGGTCGCCCGCTTCGCCGGGGCGACGCCGCAAGCCCGGGGGCGGCGCTGGGCCGTGGTCCCGCCGGGTGCCGTGCGCGAGGCGCTCACGCCCCTCCCGCCGGCCGCCTTGCGCCTGCCGCCCGCCACGGTCGAGCTGCTGGAGCGCCTGGGCCTCCGCCGGATCGGCGATCTCCTGGCGCTGCCGCCGGCGGCGCTTAAGCCCCGCTTCGGGCCGCTCATCGCGCGCCGCCTCGCCCAGGCCCTCGGCGGCGAGGCGGAGCCGATCTCGCCGCGCCGGCCCGAACCAGCGCATCTCATCCGCCGGGTCTTCGCCGAGCCGATCGCCGCGGCCGGGGACATCGCGGCCGGCCTCGAGTGCCTGCTCGGAGGGCTTTGCCGGCGCCTCGAGGCGGCCGGGCAGGGCGCCCGGCGGCTCGAGCTCGTCCTCTACCGGGTCGACGGAAGCTTGCGCCGGCTTTGCCTCGGCACCAGCCGGGCGACCCGCGATCCGGCGCACTTGAAGCGCCTCTTCGCCGGACATCTGGAGAAGATCGACCCCGGCTTCGGCATCGAGGCGATGACGCTGGCCGCCCCGGTGGCCGAGGGCTTGAGCGCCCTGCAGCTCGCGCTCTCCGGCGGCGGGGCGCAGGCATCCGGCGGCCTGCCGGGACTGATCGACCGCCTGGGCAGCCGCCTCGGGCTCGACAACATCTGGCGCGTGGTCCCGTACGAAAGCCATATCCCCGAGCGGGCGGTCATCGCCGCCCCCGCGCCGGGGCGGGCCGCCTGGCGGCCCGGAACATCCCCCCGGCCGCGCCCGGTCCGCCTGCTGCCGCGGCCGGAGCCGGTCGAGGCGACCGCGCTGTTGCCCGACCACCCGCCGGCGCAGTTCCGCTGGCGCCGCCTGCGGCGCAAGGTCGTCCGCGCCGAGGGGCCGGAGCGCATCGGGCCCGAATGGTGGCGCGACGACCCGGCCCTGGCCGGGGCGCCGGCGCGCGACTACTTCCGCGTCGAGGACGAGGACGGCCGCGGCTACTGGCTCTACCGCACGGGCGGATGCTGGTTCCTGCACGGGCTCTTCGGGTGAAAGCGTTTTGCTGGCAATTTGCTAGCGTTGTGCTATCGTATTGCAGGCAAAGGAGGAGAAGATGGCGAATCTCACGATCCGCAACCTCGACGACGCGGTGGTCGAGAAGCTGAAGGCCCGCGCCAAGGCTCACCACCGCTCGCTGGAGGCGGAGCTGCGGGCGCTTTTAAGCGAGGCGGCGAGCCGTCCCTCGCGCGAGGAATTTCGGAAACGCGCCGAACGTATCGCCGCGATGACCCCCGACGCGGAGCAGACCGACAGCACGAAAATCATCCGGGAATTCCGTGATCGATGAGATGCGTGGTCGATGCCAGCGTGGCGGCGAAATGGTTCGTGCGGGAAAACCTACAAGCGGATGCCATGCGTTTGCTCGACCGTGGAACTCAGCTGCTGGCTCCAGATTGGATCATTCAAGAGGTCGCGCATGTCGCCTTCAAGAAATGGCGGGACGAGGAAATCGGACCGGGCCAGGCAAGGGCCATGGTTCGAGCGCTGCCAACCTTCATCACCGAACTGTACCCCTCGGTGGATTTGACCAACCGCGCGCTCACCATCGCCATGGCTGTCAGGCACCCGGTATATGACTGCCTTTATGTGGCGTGTGCCGAGGTGGCCGATGTCACGCTTGTGACCGCGGACAGACAATTGTGCGACGTGATGGAAGGGACGAGGTTCGCGCCTCTCGTCCGCCATCTCTCGGAGGTGACCCCATGACCGGCTACGCCGAGCTCCAGGTCACCAGCAACTACAGCTTCCTGCGCGGCGCCTCGCACCCCGACGAGCTGGTGATCGCGGCCAAGGCGCTGGGGCTTGCCGCGATCGGCATCGCCGACCGCAACACACTCGCCGGCGCGGTGCGTGCCCACGTGGCGGCCAAGCGGGCTGGAATCAAGCTGCTGGTCGGCGCGCGCCTGACGCCCGAGGACGGCCCGGAGGTCCTCTGCTATCCGACCGACCGAGCCGCCTACGGCCGGCTCTGCCGCCTGCTGACGCTGGGCAAGCGGCGCGCCAAGAAGGGCGACTGCCGCTTCACCCTCGAGGAGCTCGTCGCCCACGGCGAGGGCCAGGTGCTCATCGTCCTGCCGCCGGAGGCCCCCGATGCCGGGTTCCGGGACGACCTCGCCCGGCTCGGCCGGCGCTTTCAAGGTGCCTGCTTCCTCGCCGGACAACACCTGGCGCGCGGCGATGATGCCCGGCGCCTCATGCGCCTCGCCGATCTGGCGGCGGCCGCGGCCCTCCCC
>JBHIDD010000326.1:0-2787 GCA_046759925.1 Kiloniellaceae bacterium | reverse complement strand
TTCAACCGGGGGGAGAGAATCAATAGATCAGGTTTGGCCCGAACTCGGGAATCCCGCCGGCCTTGATTGTCTTGATCCATCGATCCAGCTTCCCCCCCCTTCCTCGACCCGAATCCCAGAAACTTTTGCATAGCCGCAGATACTCGATCACCGCGGCCTTCTCTCCGGCCTCCAACAGCTCTTTCGCAAGAGCCATGTTGGGACCGAACGAACTAAGTGTGCCACCCCCAGGCGTCCGCCCCGCCTTGATCAGATATTCCTTTGCGCTATCGATGTTCCCCCGTCTCAGGGCTACGCGGCCTAAGACCAGATTTCCGTGGTGGATGGCCGCACCATAAGAAGAGGCATTCGGGTCCGCCGATGCCATTGCCAGTAACTCACTCGCATAGACTTCTGCCTTATCTATTTCGTCGGCTTCAATTGCAAATTTCGCGAATTCTATATCAGACGATAATTTGCCTTTCGGCCCGAATACCGTAAACCCCGAGCTTTCCATAAGTTTCAATGTAGCCGTAGCAGCTGCTTGCCTTTCCTCGGGAGAGGAGGCGGTTACCCACCTCATCTGATAGACGGGTACCAAAGCCCCTAACAGTTGGCTTTCCGGGCTGAGTGATTGCGCCCTGATCAAAATCCCTTCCGCGAAATCGACCGGATCCGGCTCCAGCTCAAGGCCTAACATGCTCTTCATCATGGTGCCATACTGGAGAAGAATGGATGCTGCGGATACCAAGAGGGCAATGTTTGATGTCTCTTCCAACTCTGCACGCGCTTTGCTCGCAAACTCTCCATTGATCTCCGCTGGATCGTAGGACGTGGGTATACCGGTATGACTGAGCATGTTGATCCCCAGAATTCCCAACGCGTAGAGATAACCTAAGCGGTTCGGGGCCTGCGCCCTTTTTAGTAGGGTTTCGGCGATTGTCTTGTCATGAAGCTGCACAAACCTGGCAGCGTTGAGCAGCACCTTGATGTTGTCTTTTTCCTTTTCCGCCTGCTGGAGCCACAGTTCCTTCGCCTGTCGATAGCCCTCTTCGTCCGCCAGGGCATGCCCAATAGGGTCGATCGTCGCCTCGGATGAGCCGGCAAGTCGCCCCTCCGGCCGATTGCGGATAAGCCAGAGGACGTGGCGCCGCCTGGCCTCGATTGTCGGGCCGGCGCCCAATCGCCGTTTCGCCTTGTAAAAATAGAAACCGAGGAGCTTGCCGCGAACCCAAAGGGCGTCCGGATCCCTTGCCAGTTTCCTCTCGAGGATCCTGGCGTCGGCCAAGGAGAGCTTGCGCCCCGCCCGCACGAGTGTCACGGGATTCTTGTCCGGCGCCCGGGGCGGCGACGTGCGGGCAATGGCCTGTTCGAGGCGGGCAAGCAGGCGCTGGGAGACCCTACCCTCTGCCGCAAGCTCAGCGTCGGCCTGAAAGGCGCGTATGGCGGCACGCGTTCTCGCGCCCAGGGTTCCATCCGCGGGCCCTGGATCGTAGCCGAGACTCTTCAGTGCCTGTTGAACCTTCTTCACGAGGTCGGGTGGGGCGCTCTCCAGCTCGTCCGTGGGGGGCGCCTGCCCGGCCAATAGGTTCAGCTCCTGCATCTTGGCTTGGATGACGGCATCGTCCGGATAGCGCCCATGCGCCTCGCGGTAATCTTCTGCGGCGCGCGCCAGCCGCCTGGCCCCCGCGATTTGGGCAGGCGTCATTGCCTTTTCTGCGTTGGTCCGCCTTTTAAGCGCCTGATTCCGGTATTTTCCCGGCCGGGACCGTGAAATAGAGAGGTTGAGCCAAAGGAGGGCCCGGACATAATCCTGCGGCACGCCTCGGCCACTGTAGTACAGCCAGCCGAGGCGGGCCTGCGCGCTGACGTGACCCTTCTCGGCGGCTTTACGGTACCGCCTCGCGGCTTCGGCGTAGTCGCGGCGCTTGTGGGCGGCTTGACCCTTTTTGTACTCGGTTGGCGCGTGGGACGGAGCGGCCTGCCTCGGCCTGCCTTGGCCCTTGGCCTCAAGCATGCGAAGCGACTCCTTGGCCTCTACATGGCCTTGTTCGGCGGCCATCCGGTACCACGTCGCGGCCTTGGCGTAGTCCTTCTTCCCCCAAAAGCCTTGAACGTAGAGATCGCCAATCGCCTTTTGCGCATCGGCGTCGCCGTTCTCGGCGGCGCGCCCATACCACTTTGCCGCCTTTCCAAGCTGGCGCTTGACCCCGAGGCCGTGGTGGTACAACAGGCCGAGGTTGTATTGGGCCGACGCATCGCCTTGCTCCGCGAGCGGTTTCCAGATGCGGTGCGCCGCGGCGTAGTCACCTCGCTTGTAGGCCTCATAGCCCGCGTCGGATTGACCCCACCCCGGTGCGGCCAGCCCAATCAGAATAGCGATGGTAAGTACGAGACGTTTCATTAGACACCCCTACAGTGAACCGAACAGCATAACGTAACCCGTGGTGAGCAACTAAAAGGTTAAGAAAAGCCCCGCCGGAGCGGGACGAGTTCGAAACAAGAAGACATTTTATAGGGCTGTAACCTTAACAGTTATGGCCCCACTGTAATCGTCCGCCGCCTCAGCAGCGTCGCTGGAACGTCAGAAATCCGTCTGAGAAGAAGGTTTTTTCGCGATTCCGACGGCCCACCCCGTTTCGCCGCTTGAGATTGCCGGGCCCGACACCCTGGTATTGCGCAGGGGCGACCTGATCCCCTTAAAGCGGCCCGGCTTGAATGTTGGGAGTGGCCATCTGAAGGTGTACGCGAATCACTGGTTATCGGTACACCTCATTTGTCGCGCTAGCCCTAACTCCCGATTTCAAA
>JBHIDD010000325.1:0-2823 GCA_046759925.1 Kiloniellaceae bacterium | reverse complement strand
TGGCGGAAACGGGCTGAGCAATCGCGAAAATCGGCCGGGGCTCAGCCCGCCACGCGCTCGACGATGATGCGGAAGCGGTAGGGCGAGTCCAGACCGCCCAACTGCACGTCGTTTTCGCCGAAGCGCAGATCCGCGGTATCCGACCGCTCGAAGTGGGCGATGCGCACGCCGTTGACCACGGTGCCCAGGTGGCTGCCCAGGTCGCGCAGGATCAGCCGGCCGTCCCGGCCCTCGACGGCGAAGTGCTGGGGTGAAACCTGCGTGCCGCCCGGGCACCGGAGCAGGAGTTCCGCCGGCGAAGCGGTGGTTCTATCGCCCGGCAGGGCGTGCCGTCCGACCCGGTAGGGAAGCCCCTCGACCGCGATGCCCTCGCTGCCGATCTGCGCCGCGACCGCCGGCGAGGCGGGCAGCAGGTGTGTGGCCGCGATTTCGTCGAGCCGCGCGCCGCTGGTGAAAATCCCATGCCGGATCAACTCGCTGTCCGCCTGCAGGAGCCGTTCGCAAAGCATTTGCAACAGCGGCAGGGCCAGCGGGTTGTCGTCGCGGAAGGCGGAGAGGAATTCGTCCTTCGTGATGACGACGAGCTTGACCCGGCCGAGCGCCCGCACGGTGGTCGAGCGGGGCCTGTCCCGGATCACGCCGGTCTCGCCGAAGATCGCCCCGCGGCGCAGCACGCCAAGGCGAACCCTCTGGCCGTCGGCCTCGCGCAGCACCTCGACCTCGCCGTCCTCGATGATATAGACGGCAGCGCCTGGATCGCCTTCCCGGTAGACGGCCTCACCGGACTCGATGCGTTGTTCCTTCATCTTGTCCCCTCCGCCCGCGCCGGGCGCGCGCTCGCCTAGAGCGGGAATTCTTGATAACATTATTATCATATTGCAAGCGTCTATGGCGGATCGGGACTTTTAGCCAAGCAGAACCTGTAAATTTCAAGTGTCTTGATCCCGATCCGGGGGAGGGCTCGGGTGTCGATCCGGGGTACCTGGACGACTTGGCGCCGTGGCTCCGACGGCAACGATCCGAATTTCCGTGGGCCGCGACGGCGCGGACCGCCCGCCGGGTGGCGTGCGCCGTGCACAAGGCGGCCGCGCCCGACCGCCGCAACCTCCTGCAGTGCAACGGGGAAGCGGCGGCCCAGTCGGTCGCGCATTTCCACATGCACATCCTGCCGCGCAAGGCCGGCGACCACCTCCGCTCAACGGGGACCTCGTCCCCGGCGACAGGGCGGAAATCGAGGCGTTGGCCGGGAAGATCCGGGCCGTGAGTCAGGGTCTGAAAACAGACCCTAACCTCGGGACTTAGAACTTCGCCCAGTCGGGCTTTTTTGGGGTCAGGCGGGCCTGCCCCGCGGTGAATTGGCCGCCGCGGCCCAAGTGCTCCAGGCGCAGGAGCGCCAGGCCCACGGCGCCGGCGGCCGAGCGCATGACGCCGGCCTCCCTTTCGCCCAGCATGACCGGCGTGCCGGGCGCGGGCGCCGGACCGTCGATCGCCACGGGCACCAGGCGCTTCTTGATGAGGCCCCGGTACTTGGTGCGGGCGGTCAGCTCCTGGCCCAGGAAACAGCCCTTGTCCCAGTCGATGCCGCCCAGCTCCTCGAAGCCGTTTTCCAACAGCGGCGAACGCTCGACCTCCAGATCGCGGCTGCCGTCCGGCACGCCGAGGCAGATGCGCAAGGTATCGTAGTCATGAAGCGCGGCCGGGGCGAAGCCGGCGTCCAGGAGCGCCGGCGGCGCGCCGTCCCTCGGCAGGACCGCCCGGGCGCCGAGCGCCGCAAGGCGGGGATCGACGTAGGCGATGCCGCCGGCGAAGGCCGCCGCCCGGCCGGGCTCCGCCGGCAGGCCGAGGGTTTCAAGCGCGTCCCCGCCGAACAGGGCGGCCACGGCGTAGCGGCCGGTCGCGTCCGCGATCTCCACCTTCGAGCGCAGCCTGTACAGCCCGAGCCGCCGCTTCAGGTCGTCCCGCCGGGCCGCTTCGCAGTCGATCAGGACCGAGCCCTGGGCCCCGGGGCCGAGCGTGAGGAAGAACTCGTGCAGGAACTTGCCCTGCGGGGTGAGCATGGCCGACCAGAGCGCGCGGCGGCCCGAGAGCTTTTCCAGGTCGTTGGAGACCACGCCCTGCAGGAAGCTTCGGGTATCCGGGCCTTTCGCCTGCAAGAGCCCGCGGGCCTCCAGGACCAGGCCGAAGCGACCGTCCATCCCAGGCATCCTCCCTTTCCGGCGATCTTTCCGCCGCGATTGATCCGGGGCTTAGAAATTGGCGATGTCCGCGCGGCTTGGCAAGGGCGCTACGATGGGCGGCGCGGGCCGCTTGGCAGGGCCGCGGTTGCCGCCGTATAACCCTGCGGAACCCCGCGCGGGGAAACATCCATGCGCCTTTTGTTCATCACCTCGACCCGGATCGGCGATGCCGTGCTGTCGACCGGGCTGCTTAAGCACCTGATCGAGCGTCATCCCGGTGCCCGGGTCACGGTCGCCGCCGGACGCCTGGCCGCGCCCCTCTTCGAGGCGGTTCCGGGGCTCGAGCGCAACCTGGCGATCGACAAGCGCCCGTTCAAGCTGCACTGGCTGAAGCTGTGGCGCGCGGCGGTGACCCGACGCTGGGACTTGGTGGTCGATCTGCGCGCCTCGGCGATCGGTTATCTGCTTCCGGCGCGCCGGCGGGTGGTGATCGGGCGGCGGGCCCACGAACGCCACCGGGTCGAGGAACTGGCCGCCTTGCTGGGGCTTGCCGAACCGCCGGCGCCGACCGTCTGGCTCGGACCGAAGCACGAGGCGGCGGCCGAGCGGCTGGTGCCGCCGGGCGGCCCGGTCCTTGTGGTCGGGC
>JBHIDD010000324.1:0-2825 GCA_046759925.1 Kiloniellaceae bacterium | reverse complement strand
TTGGCGATCTCGGTCGCGGTCGGGCCATCGAGCGGCCGATTGACGGCGATGATGCCGCCGAAGGCGCTCATCGGGTCGCAGGCCAGGGCCTTTTCATAGGCCTCGGCCAAGGTAACCCCGAGCGCAACTCCGCAGGGGTTGGCGTGCTTGATGATGGCGACCGCCGGTTTGTCGAAGTCCGGCGGCGCGAATTCGGCGGCGAGCTCGAAGGCGGCGTCGGCGTCGTTCAGATTGTTGTAGCTGAGTTCCTTTCCCTGAAGCTGCGCGGCGCCGGCCATGCCGGGCCGGGCCTCGTCGGCGAGGTAAAGCGCCGCCGCCTGGTGCGGGTTCTCGCCGTAGCGCAGGACCTGGCGCCGGGTGCCGCCGAGGACAAGGCGCGCCGGAAAGGCTTCGCCGCGCCGCTTCTCCAGCCAGCCGGCGATCATCGCATCGTAGGCGGCGGTATGGGCGAAGGCCGCCGCCGCCAGCCGCCGACGCAAGGCCAGGGTGGTCGCGCCGGCGTTCGCCGTCATCTCGTCGATCACCGCCCGATAGTCCACCGGATCTGTCAACACCGTGACGAAGTGATGGTTCTTCGCCGCGGCGCGCAGGAGCGCCGGCCCGCCGATGTCGATGTTCTCGATGCAGGTCTCGTCATCGGCGCCCGAGGCGATCGTCCGCTCGAAGGGATAAAGGTTGACGACCACCAGGTCGATGGCCGCAATCCCGTGCTCGGTCATCGCCGCAATGTGACTCTCCAGGTCGCGCCGGCCGAGGATGCCGCCGTGTACCTTGGGGTGCAGGGTCTTGACCCGGCCGTCCATGATCTCCGGGAAGCCGGTGTAGGCCGAGACCTCGGTGACGGCGAGGCCGGCCTGCTCGAGCGCCCGGGCCGAGCCGCCGGTGGAAAGCATCGCGACGCCCCGCGCGCTCAGGAAACGCCCGAAGTCCTCCAGTCCGGTCTTATCCGAAACGGAGATGAGCGCGCGCCTGATAAGCGCCGACGTCGCAGCGGGCATGGCCGCCTCCGCGGTCAGACCAAGCAGGACCTTCCCCAAAGGGGTGACGGGGGTTTAGGCGCCGATGCTCGTTCCGTCAAGGCGGTCACCACGCCGCGGCGGGGCAACGGTTTCAGCCCATTGCCGTCCGGGCCGAAGGGGATGGGCCGGTGCCGGCGGCGCCGGCGGGCACGCCGTGCCCGATGCGGTCCCAATGCGCGCGCAGGCTGCGGGTGATCATGAGCGCGGCTTCCAGCGCCTTCAGGCCGTCCTCGCCGCCGACCAAGGGCGGCGTTCCGTTGGCGACGGCCGAGACGAAGGCGGCGATCTCTGCGGCCAGCGCGTCCACTTCCTGGTAGCTTCGGGTTTCGATGCTGAGCTCCGGGTAGTCGGAGCCGGCTTTGGCCTTGCCCTTTTCCACGACCCGGACGGTGCGGTCGAGAAAGTCGATGCTGATGTAGCAGTCGGGCTGGAAGACGCGCAACTTGCGCTCGGCCTTGGTACTGACGCGGCTGGCGGTGATCGTGGCAACGGCGCCGTTGGCGAAGCGGACGCGGGCATTCGCGATGTCCTCGACGTCGGAGAGCACCGGGGCGCCGACCGCATCGACCGATTCGATCGAAGCGCCCGCCAGCGTAAGGATCAGGTCGATGTCGTGGATCATCATCTCGAGGATCACGTTGACGTCGGTGCCGCGCGCCTGGAACGCCGAGATCCGGTTCGACTCGATATAAAGCGGCCGCGAGATGCGGTCGCGGATCGCGAGGACGGGAGCGGAGAACCGCTCGAGATGGCCGATCTGGAGCACCGCGCCGCGGCGGGCGGCGAGATCGATGAGCCGACGCGCCGCCTCCGGGGTTTCGGCGATCGGCTTTTCGAGCAGCACGTGGACGCCCGCGTCAAGGAAGCGACTCGCGACCTCGAAGTGGGCCACCGTGGGGACCGCCACGCTCACCGCATCGACCCGGCCCAACAGCGCTTTCGGATCCGCCAGGCCCGGCACCCGGTGCGCCCGCCCCGCCGCCTCGGCACGGCCGCGGTCGATGTCGGCCACCGCCACCAGCTCGGCGCCCGGGAGGCGCGCGATCTTCTCGGCGTGGCGGCTGCCGAAATAGCCGACGCCCACGACCGCCATGCGAACCGGGTCATCCATGATCAACCATGTCCTTCCGCGTGTCGCCGAAGCCCTCGCCCAAAACTTTCGGGACCGCGCCGCCCGGGCCGTAGAGCATCGGTCCGCGAACTCACCGCGGCCGCGGGTGAACAGTCCCAGTCCGCGGCGGGGAAAAGAAGCTCGGGCCGTTTGGCCATCACGGTGCCCCCGCCCCGGGACGCCGCGGAAAGCGGCTGGCCCGGTAGGATCGGAATATCATCGGTTCGCTTAAGGCCCCCGATCGAATCGGCGCTTCGACGCCCAGGACGGGCAGGTTAACACGAAGGAGGGCCGTGGTGTAGCGTCCCGCGGCTCAAGCCCCGCGCGGCGCGGCAGCTGAACGATGCGCCTCCCGGCGCGGGCGCGCCGGGGGCCGCGGATTTGCCCAAAAGTGACCCGGAATACCAAATCCGCCTGATTCGTTCGTTTGGGTTTGCCCGCGTGAAACGGCGCAACCGTTCGGAGGTGCCAATATCGGATTGTCCGAATTTTCGGTCCGAATTTTCGGCGGTTTCCGGAATCGATCGGGTGTCCGGCATGTCCGCACGTGGCGTCGCGGGCCGCCGCTAAGCAGAGTGTTCTTGATCCGGCCGCGAATGGCCGGGCCAAGATCACTCTGCAAGCCCTTAAAAGTCCAGCGGGTTTTGCGAAGCCCGCCCACCCGCGCTGTGGGCGGAGTTTCGAAAACCTGCTTA
>JBHIDD010000323.1:0-2849 GCA_046759925.1 Kiloniellaceae bacterium | reverse complement strand
GGGAACGGCTGCTCGAGCGCGTGGCCGGCTTGTCCGGCCGCATCCCCCGGTGGACCGGGGCGCTCCTCGTCGTATTCGGACTCTGGTCCATCTACTTCGGGCTGTTCGTAAGGTTGGAGGATTGGGTATGAACGAAGTATCGGGGAAACCCACGTCAGGTAAGCGTTTGGCTGCTCTCCTGGCGGGCTCTCTGTTGGCGGCTCCCGCGCAGGCGGCTGAAACGGCGGCGTTCCGCTACGACGAGGGAATGATCGATACCGCGACCTACTTCGCGGCGATCTCGAACCTGGCCAACGCCATCATGTTCTCCAACCTCGGGGAGGCGCTGGTCATCTCGCCTTACGAGCGTGACGACTGGCTCAGGCGGGCGGGCTACGTCACCCGGCCGCCCATGCCCGACATGGGAATCGTCGGGCTCGTCTACGCCGCGGCGCTGCCGGTGTTCAGGGAACCGCCGGACTTCGCCAGGCCGGAGACCCTGCGCTGGGACCCGGGTTCTTTCGACCGTACGCTCGATCCCGGCGCGCAGGCGTGGACGCTCTTGAAGATCACCAGCCCCGAGTTCCACCTGCAGTACCACGACCTGCCGGAGAACAAGCTGGCCGGGCTGATGATGATTCCGCAGGCGAGAGTACAGGCGCGGTTTCTCGAGAAGCGCCTCCGTAATGCGCAGGGCCTGTTCGCGGCGCGATCGCCCGACGGCCGCCTCCTCGATCCCGAACCGCGCGATCAGGCGGCGGTGCTGTGGGCGGCGTCCAGCCTGATTCTGGCCAGCACGAGTGCGCGCGACGACTACTGGCATAAAGCCTACCGCGATCTCGTCGACGCGGACGACCACCGCCGACTTGCCGACCTTGGACTCGCGGCTGTGGAAAAACTGCCGCCGCGCACCGCCGCAGACCGGGCGATCGCGGTGGAGGCCCTGGGGCGTTATGCGCTGGCGACCGGGGACCAGCCACGCCGGGGCAAAGCCCTTCGGCTGGCCCGCGCGCACGCCGAGGCCCTGCGGGCCGGGGCCGGCAACGCCCTCGAAGACCTGGCGCTGGCGGTCTACGGCCTGACCGAGGCCGGCCGCCTGTTCGGGGAGAGGGCTTACACGAAAGCGGCCGCCGGTCTCTTCCGTTCCCGGCTTGCGCCGCTATGGGACGACTCACTCGGCTTCTTCCGGGCACGCGACGGCGGCGCGCCGGTGGTCTACACCATCCGTACCGTCGGCGCGGTGATCGCCGCGTTGAACGCCATGCGGTGGCACGGGCCCGAGGACCTCGCGACAGAGGCGCGCCGGCTTTACCCTCGCTTCTTCGAGAACGCCGTGGTCCGCTCCGGGCTCCTGCGCGCGAGCCCGCTCCCCTTGGTGAGCGGCAAGTATCTCGAGGCGGAGCCGGCGGCGAGCTTCGCCCATCCCGCGCTGCCGGCGCCGAAGGACGCCGGTGTCGCGCCCGTGTTCGCCTCCGAAGTCGCGTACGAGGAGGGCCGGTGGCGGGTGACCGACCCGATGTTCCGGACCGAGGGCGCCATGTTCTTGGCGAACATGCTCGCCATACGCAGCGATGGGCGGGCCGACACCTTCCTTCCGGAGGACCGGCTGAATGGGCTCCGCTGACGGAGGATTGCCATGACCACTGGTTCGACCATCGGCACCGCTAGCAGTCACGAGTTCACGACGTTGCAGCTCTGGATCGGCGGCATGAGCTGCTCGTTTTGCGCCAACTCCATCGAGAAGGCGCTGCGCCGGGAGAAGGGCGTGGAAGAGATTCACGTATCGTTGGCCCACGAGGAGGCGTTGGTCCGCTACCGCGCTGCGGAAACCACGCCCACGACCATCGAGGGCACCTTGCGGGCCCTCGGCTTTATCATCCGCGACCCGCGAAAGGTGAAGGCGTTCGAGGAGCAGGAGTCGGCGGCGCGCACCGAGCGCCGGGACCTGACCTCGGCGGCCGTTTGCGCGGCCGTCCTGGTCCTCGCCATGTCGGCCATGTGGCTGGGTCTGTGGCAGATGGAGAACTGGCACGCCTGGACCGCGTGGGCGATCGCCACCTACGTTTTCCTCTGGAACGGCCGGCGCATCACCCGCATGGCCTGGGGCGCCGCCTGGCGCGGCATCACCAACCAGCACGTCCTGCTCAGTGTCGGCGCCGTCGGTGCCTACATCGGCGGCGTCCTGGGCGCACCCGTGCCGTTCCTCGATTGGTACGGGTTCGTTGGCTTCCCGTCGGTGGACTTCTTTGGAGTGGTCGTTTTTCTGACCGCCTACCACCTGCTCTCCGGCTTCGTTTCGTTGAAGGTGCGCACCAAGGCGTCTGAGAGCGTCCGCAAGCTCATGGAGTTGCAACCGCCGACCGCACGCGTCGTCCGCGATGGCGTCGAGCAGGAGGTGGACATCGAAGCCCTCGCCGTGGGCGAGCTGGTCCGCATCCGTCCCGGCGAACGCGTCCCCGTCGACGGCCGGGTCGTGGACGGGAACAGTGCCGTCGACGAAACCCTCGTCACCGGCGAGTCGATTCCGGCCGACAAGGAGGTCGGCAGCGAGGTGATCGGCGGCAGCATCAACCAGACCGGCACGCTGCTCATCAAAGTGACGCGCGTCGGCGAGGAAAGCTTCCTCAGCCAGGTCGCCCGGCATGTCGAGGAGGCCAAGGCGATGAAGCCGGGGATCATCGTCCTCGTCGACCGCGTGCTCCAGCATTACGTCCCGGCGGTTCTGATCATCTCGTTGGGGGCGCTGCTGTTCTGGGGGTTGGCGCCCGACGCCTGGAGCGCCGAGCCCCACTGGGTGCGGGCCATCTACGCCGCCGTGACGGTGCTGGTGATGGGCTATCCGTGCGCGCTTGGCATGGCGACGCCCCTGG
>JBHIDD010000322.1:0-2887 GCA_046759925.1 Kiloniellaceae bacterium | reverse complement strand
CGGCGACCACGAGATAGGGGTCGTCCTCGTCCCGCCGCACCACGTCGGGCGGCGGGACGACGGCATCCCCCGTCAGGTTGGCGGTGAGGTCGAGCAGGCCGCAAACGAAGGTCTTGTAACAGGCGATGCCCTCGTCGAGGAACGCCTCGCGGCCGGCCTCGGGCGGCGGCGGGCACTTGACCACGAAACCGCCCTTGGAGCCGACCGGCACGATGACCGCGTTCTTGATCTGCTGCGCCTTGACCAGGCCGAGGATCTCGGTGCGGAAATCCTCGCGCCGGTCCGACCAGCGCAGGCCGCCCCGGGCAACCCTGCCGAAGCGCAGGTGCACGCCTTCGACCCGCGGGCTGTAGACGAAGATCTCGCGGAACGGCCGGGGCGGCGGCAACTGGTCGATGGTCTGGGAATCGAACTTGAAGGAAAGGTAGGGCTTCGGCCCGCCGCCGACGGCTTTCTGCGCGAAATTGGTCCGGAGCGTCGCCTCGATGCAGTTCAGGAACCGGCGGATGATGCGATCCTCGTCCAGGTTGGCGACCCGGTCGAGCGCCTGCTCGATGTCGGCCACCAGGGCCCCGGCCGCGGTTTCGGCGGCGGCGGCGTCGCTCCGACCGTCCGGCGCGAAGCGGGTCAGGAACAGATCGACCAGGCGCCGTGCGATCTGCGGATTCCCGGCGAGCGTCTGTTCCATGTAGTCCTGGCTGAAGGGGATCCGCGCCTGGCGCAGGAACTTGCAGTAGGCGCGCAGCACCAGAGTCTCGCGTGCCTCGAGGCCCGCGCGAAGCACCAGTTTGTTGAACCCGTCGTTATCCATCTCGCCGCGCCAGACTTTCGCGAACACGTCGTGAAATGCGTCCCGGACCGCGGCGAGGTCGATGCCCAGGCCGTCCTCGCTGGCCATCTCGAAGTCGTGGATCCACACCGGCCGGTTCGCCTGGGCCGGGCGCACCTCGTAGGGGATCTCGCTCAGGACCTTGAGACCCATCTTCTCGAGCATAGGCAGCACGTCGGACAGCGGCACCGGCTCGCCGGCCAGGTAAATCTTGAAGCGGACCTCGTGCGCCTCCGCCTCGAGCGGGCGGTAGAGGTTCATGGCGAGATCGCCGCTCTCCAAGGCGTCTTCGATCCGGGCAATGTCGAAGACCGCGGCCTGTTCGTTGAAGTGCTCTTGGTAGCTGGCCGGGAAGGCCCTGGCGAAACGGTGCAGCAAGCGTAGGCCCTGCGCCTCGCCGCGCTCTTCGATCAGGGCCTGCCGCAGCCGGTCGGTCCAGGAGCGCCCGGTCTCGATCAGCTTGCGCTCGAGCGCTTGCAGGTCGACCTCGGGAACCTCGCCGCGGGTCGTCTTGACGATGACGTGCAGGCGCGCCAGTACCGCATCGGTCAGATGCGTGGCGAAGGCATCGACCGTACCGCGATAGGCATCGGCCAGGATGCCTTGGATCTTCAGGCGCAGGTTGGTGTCATAGCGGTCGCGCGGCACATAGACCAGACAGGAGACAAAGCGCTCGAAGGGATCGGAGCGCACGAACAGGGCGATGCGCTGACGCTCCTGGAGGTGCAGGACGCCGGTTGCGGTGTCCAGCAGCTCGTCTTCGCCGATCTGGAACAGCTCGTCGCGCGGGAAAGTCTCCAGGATGTGCATCAGGGCCTTGCCGTCGTGGCTCTTCGGGGGAAACCCGGCGCGCCTGGCGACGTGGTCGATTTTCTGACGCAGCAGCGGGATGTCCCTTGGCGAGCGGGAATAGGCGACCGAGGTGAAGAGGCCGAGGAACAGGCGTTCGCCCGTCACCGTGCCCGCCTCGTCGAAGCATTTGACCGAAACCGTGTCCATGTGCACCGGACGATGCACCGTGGCGCGCCGATTCGATTTGGTGCACCGCAGCAGCTCCGGCTGTTTCAGAAAATCCTGCACGTCCAAGGGCAGGCTGCCGAGGTTGCGCAGGCCGTCGAACACCGAGATTTGCGCGTCGCGCAGCACGCCGAGGCCGCTTTCCGGCAGTATCCGGGCAACCGCCGCCTCGCCCTTGCCTTCGAACCTGTATTCCCGGTAGCCGAGGTAGGTGAAGTTGTCGTCGTCCATCCACTCGAGGAAGGCGACCCCTTCCTCGATCTCCTCCGCCGGCAGCGGCGGCGGCGCTTCCTTGAGTCGACCGACGATTTCGCGTAGGCGGCCGCGCATTGCCCCCCAGTCCGCGACGCTGGCCCGCACGTCGCGCAGCACGGTTCCGAGCCCGTCGCGGATCTCCCGGTGCCGCGCCGCCGGCTGCTCGCTGATTTCGACATGCATGAAGGACTCGCCGACGGCTCCCGCGGCGGTGTCGCCGGGCGGCCGAAGATTGACGAGCACGCCCTTGGCATCGCGCTCGACGCGCACGATCGGATGGATCACCAAATAGACCTCGGTCCCGAGGCGGTTGAGTTCCGCGGTCACCGAGTCGACGAGGAAGGGCATGTCGTCGTTGATGATCTCGACGATGGTATGCGATGACCGCCAGCCGTGCTCGTCGGGCCGCGGGTTGTAGACCCGAATCTTGGCACTCCCGGCGTGGCGGCTTTGTCCGTGGCGCCACAGCGCCAGGGCGGCGCCGCAGAGGTTGTCCGCGCTTTCCCCCAGGATATCATCCGGCGGCACATGGGCGTAGAACTGGCGCAGGAAGCGCTCCGCCGCGTCAGCCCGCCCGCACTCCAGGTGCCCGCGCAGACGCTCGGCCACCCGGTCGATCAATTCGGATTTGCGCCGTTCGGCCTTGAGAGCCATCGCCAATCCACCGCTTTCCGTGCCGCTTGGGCGCTGCCCGGCAGAGCTAATTTCAGGCTAACCGATTCGGCACGCAAAAGGGAGGCCCCGGTCACCGGTAAACGCCGCGGCGCAACGCCGCGGCGACAGCGA
>JBHIDD010000321.1:0-2896 GCA_046759925.1 Kiloniellaceae bacterium | reverse complement strand
AGCTCCTTGTTCAGCTCGCGCGGATGGTCGAAGGCCTCGGTGACGGCCCGTTTGGTGACCTCGTTGAACACGACCCGATTGACCTGGACGCCGTCGAGCGCGTCGCGCCGGGCCAGTTCCTCGGCAATGTGCCAGGAGATCGCCTCGCCCTCGCGGTCCGGGTCGGTCGCGAGGTAGAGCCGTTCGCCCCCCTTGACCGCCTCGGCGATCGCCTTGAGTTGCTTCTCGCGGCGCATGTCGACCTGCCAGACCATCGCGAAGTCCCGGTCCGGGTCGACCGAACCGTCCTTGGCGGGCAGGTCTCGGACATGGCCGTAGCTGGCCAGCACCCGGTAGTCCTTGCCCAGGTACTTGTTGATGGTCTTGGCCTTGGCCGGCGATTCGACGACGACGATCTTCATCAGAGACGGATTGATTTGAACCCGTGCCAGCGTCAGGCAGCGATCACGATGCCTGGGCCGCGCATCCGGCGATCAGGGCCACGCGGTTTCCCGGATGGCGTTCGGCGCGACCGGCCATCTCGAGCTCGAGGAGGACCATGTGCACCACCGCGGGAGACACTTGGCATTGCCGGATCACTTCGTCAACCGCGACCGGCGTGGGACCCAGCAGATCCTCGATGGATTGCCGCGCCGCCGCGATTTCGGACTCATCCGGTCGGGCCGGCGCGGCGGTCGGGAATTCCAGGGCCACGGGTTCGCGGATCGGCGGTTTCAGCAAGCCTTCCAGGGCATCCAGAACGTCGGCCGCCGATTCGGTTAGGACCGCGCCCTGGCGGATCAGGTTGTTGCAGCCGCGGGCGCGCGGATCGAGCGGCGAGCCCGGGACCGCGAAGACCTCGCGTCCCTGATCCAGGGCGAAGCGAGCGGTGATCAGCGAGCCCGACTTCGGCGCCGCCTCGACCACCAGGATGCCCAGCGACATCCCGGATATCAGGCGATTGCGGCGCGGGAAGTGGCGCGCCTGGGGCACGGTGCCGGGCGGCATCTCGGAGAGCATCACGCCGCGCGCCTTGAGCTCTTCGTAGAGGCCGGCGTTTTCCTCGGGGTAGATCACGTCGATCCCGCCGGCGAGGATTGCCGCGGTGCCGCCGTCCAGCCCGCCCTGATGGGCCGCCGCGTCGATGCCGCGGGCCAGGCCCGAGACCACGAGAAACCCTTCGCGGCCCAGTTCGGCGGCGATTTGCCGGGCCAGGCGCCGGCCGTTGGCCGAGGCGTTGCGCGCCCCGACCACGCCGATCGCCTTCCGCCGGAGCAAGTGCCCGTGGCCCAGGCAGGCAAGGATCGGCGGCGCATCTTCGAGCGCGGCCAAAGCCGGCGGATAATCCGGCTCCGGCAAGGCGATGGTCCGGGCACCGAGCGTTTCGAGCGCCGCGATCTCGCGTTCGGCCGCCGCCCGTGAGCAGACCTGAATCGGGCGCCGCCGGCCGCCGTGCCGGGCCAGCTCGGGCAGGGCACCCAGCGCCGTCCGGGCCGAGCCGAAGCGGTCCAGGAGCTGGCGGAAGGTGATCGGCCCGACGTTCTCGCTGCGGATCAGGCGCAGCCAATCCAGGCGCTCGGCCCGGCTCAAGGTGCGTGTCGCGGTTCTCTGCATGGCCGCACCCTTGTGCGCTTATGGGGGTCGCCCGTCAAGCGCGGCCCGGCGCCGTGGGCCAGAGGCGACGATGGGATCAGGAGCTTTCCCGCCCGATTTTGGGCTCTTCGCCCTTGAGCAGACGGCGGATGTTGGCGTGGTGGCGCAGCCAGACCAGGACGGCGAGGATCGAGGTCAGCTCGACCAGCTGCAGATCGGCCAGGACCAGCCAAGCAGAGAGCGGGGAAGCGGCGAGCGCCACGAGGGCCGCGAGCGAGGAATAGCGCAGCAGCGCGGCGATCAAGAGCCAGGTCGCGCAGGCGGCCGCCCCGACCGGCCAGGCGATGGCCAGCAGCACGCCGAGCGCGGTCGCCACGCCCTTGCCGCCCTTGAACTTGAGCCAGACCGGGAACATGTGGCCGAGCACCGCACCGAGCGCGGCCATGAGCTGCGGATCCGGGCCCCAAAGGCCGGCCAGCAGCACGGCGCCTGCGCCCTTGCCGCCGTCCAAGAGCAGGGTCGCCGCGGCCAGGCCCTTGCGCCCGCTGCGCAGCACGTTGGTGGCCCCGATGTTGCGGGAGCCGATCTTGCGGATATCGCCCAGGCCGCCCAGGTGCCCGATCAGCAGGCCGAAGGGGATCGAACCGAGCAGATAGCCGCCGGCCAGGGCGGCCAAGAGGTACGGACCGGAGAATTCCCAGGAAATCGGGTCAGGCATGACTCGCTGTCACGCGGCGGCCTCGAAGATCGTCCGGCCGTCGACCACGGTGGCCCGCACCTTGCCCTGCACGGGGTGCTCCGCGAAGGGTGAGTTCTTCGACTTGCTGTGAAAGGCCTCCGGGTCGATGCGCCAGGGCCGCTCCAGGTCGAAGAGCAGCAGGTCGGCCGGCGCCCCCTGTACCAGGCGGCCGGCGGAAAGCCCGAGAATCGCCGCCGGCCGCGCGGTCAGCCTCGAGAGGACGTCGAGCAGGCCCATCCTGCCCTTGTGGTGCAGCTCGAGCGAAAGCGGCAACAACGACTCCAGCCCGACGATGCCGGGCTCCGCGTGGGCGAACGGCAGGCGCTTGGACTCCTGATCGTGCGGGCTGTGGTCGCTGGCGATGGCGTCGATGGTGCCGTCGGCCAGCCCCTCGAAGATCGCCGCGCGGTCGGCTTCCGAGCGCAGCGGCGGCGAGACCTTGGCGAAACTGCGATAGTCGCCGACGGCGTTTTCGTTGAGCGTGAAGTAGTGCGGCGCGGTGTCGCAGGTGACCTGGAGGCCGCGCGCCTTGGCCGCGCGAATCGCCGCGAGCGCCGCGGCGGTCGAGAGATGGGCGGCATGGTA
>JBHIDD010000320.1:0-2924 GCA_046759925.1 Kiloniellaceae bacterium | reverse complement strand
GAGGACCCGCGCATTGCCGCCGTCGGGCTCTACATCGAAGGCCTGCGCGACGTCGCGAGCTTCAGCCGGGCCGCCGCCCGCGCCTTGGAGAAGGGGATTCCCGTGGTCGCCCTGAAGGTCGGAAAGTCGGAACTGGGCGCCCAGGTCGCATTGAGCCACACCAGCTCGCTTGCCGGCTCCGACCGGCTCTACCAGGCCTTGTTCGACCGCCTCGGGATCATCCGCGTCCCTTCGATCCCCGGCCTGTTGGAAACGCTCAAGCTCCTCACCGTCACGGGGCCCCTGGCGGGCTCGAGGCTGAGCGCTTTCACCTGCTCCGGCGGGGAATCGGCCCTGATGGCGGACCTGGCCGAGCAGGCGGGACTCAGCTTTCCGGAGTTGACCGCGGACCAAGTCACAGAGTTACGGCCACGGCTTCCGGTCTTTGCCACCATCTCCAATCCGCTCGACTACAACACGGCCATTTGGGGCGACGTGGCGGCGGTGGAACACTGCTTTGCCACCGTGATGACGGGGGATTTCGACGCCAATGTCTTGGTGATCGACTATCCCACGCCCGAAGCGGGCAACCGCTCGAGCTGGGATGCCTCCATCGATGGCTTCATCGCCGCTTACAAGGCGACCGGCCGGCCGGCGGTCGTTGCGAGCAGCCTGCCGGAGTTGTTGCCGCAGGAGGCGCGCGCGCGTCTCTTGGCCAATGGCATAGCCCCCCTGCAAGGTTTCTCGGAAGCCGTCGACGCCCTTGGCGCCGCCGCCCGGTACCCGCGCAGGCGCGAGGCTCTTTTGGCGGGCGGCGGCGGGGAGTCCTTGGCCGTGCCGCCGCCGGGACCGCCGCCGAAAACGGCGACCCTGCGCGACGAGTGGACCGGCAAGCGTGAGTTGGCCGCTTTCGGACTGCCCGTGCCGGACGGCCGGCTCGTCTCGGGCGCCGAGGCCCCGGCCG
Organism: Kiloniellaceae bacterium; assembly: GCA_046759925.1. Classification (GTDB taxonomy): domain Bacteria; phylum Pseudomonadota; class Alphaproteobacteria; order Kiloniellales; family J153; genus JBHIDD01. The sequence continues at coordinate 1,981 of JBHIDD010000320.1, read as the reverse complement.
CGGCGGCTCGAATCGGCTTTCCGGTGGCGCTCAAGGCGGTCAGCGCCCGCCTCGCCCACAAGACCGAGGCCGGCGCCATCGCCCTCGACCTAAGGACCGAAGGCGAGGTCGAGGCGGCGGTCGCGCGGGTTTCCGCCAAGCTCGCAACCATCGAGCCCGGGCCCGGCAGGTTCCTGGTGGAGCGCATGGCCGGCGGCGCGGTCGCCGAGATGATCGTGGGCGTCAAGCGGGATGAAAGCTTCGGTCTGGCTCTGGTGGTCGGCAGCGGCGGCGTCCTGGTCGAGCTGGTGCACGACAGCGCCACGTTGCTGCTCCCCACCGACCGGCCGGCCGTCGTCGAAGCCCTCGGCTCGCTGAAGGTCGCGACGCTCCTTTCGGGCTACCGCACCGGGCGCAAAGGCGATTTCGCAGCGGCCATCGACGCGGTCATGGCCGTCGCGGATTTCGCGACGGCGCACCGGGACCGGCTGATCGAACTGGACGTCAATCCGCTAATGGTGCTTTCCGCCGGCGAAGGCGTGGGGGCGGTGGACGCCTTGGTCCGCATGGCGGACTGACCGTGCCGACGCAGGCGGTTCCGCCACCTGCGCGGCCTTCCGAACATTGCTTTGCCTCCGACCCGGCCTATCTAGAGGACAAGACCGGCGGCCGGGAGCGAGGGCCGTCCAATCGATAGGGAGACTCACATGGCAAGCTTGATTCCGCGCCGGCCCGTACCCGACCTGAAAGTGCCGACATTGGACGGCGAAACCTGGCGGCTCGCGGACCAGAGGCCGCCGCACTTCACCATGGCCGTGTTCTATCGCGGCCTGCACTGTCCGCTCTGCGCCCTCTATCTCAAGGACCTCGACGGCAAGATCGAAGACTTCCGGCAACGGGGCATCATCCCCATCGCCATATCGAGCGACAGCGAGGAGCGGGCGCGGGCCGCGAAGGAGAAGTGGGGGCTGCGCAACCTCGCGATCGGGCACAGCCTCGACCTGGACGTGGCCCGCGCCTGGGGCCTGTTCATCTCGACCAGCCGCGGCGTGACTTCGGTGGGCGTGGAAGAGCTGGCCTTGTTCAGCGAGCCGGGCCTGTTCCTGGTGCGCCCGGACGGCACGCTTTACGCTTCTTCGGTCAACACCATGCCGTTCGCCCGCCCGCATTTCGACGAGCTGTTGAAGGCCCTCGACTTTATTATCGAAAAGGACTACCCGGCGCGGGGCGAGGCGGCCTGAAGTTGCGCCTCGGCTGAGTTCCCCGTCGCCGTAGCGCGGCACCTGCACCTTTTCCAGGGTGACCAGGCCGCCGGTCATCATGGATTCGATGGCCTCAACGAAGGCGGTGATGCGCTGCTTGCGGAGTGGGACGAAGCGATGGACGAGGACACCGCCGACCTGGCCGCGCTGGTCGCCGCGCGTGCCAGCGGCGAAGAAGCCTTCCCGCTGCAGCTAATCGAGCGCCTCCACGAAGGCGATCACCCCGTGAAGGTCTACCGCGAGCACCGCGGCCTGACCCAGGCCGAACTGGCGAGCCGCGTTGGGCTTTCCAAGATCTATATCTCCCAGATCGAGACCGGGCGCCGCACCGGCGCCACCAAGACCCTCACCAGGATCGCACGCGCACTGGGGGTTGGCCTGGACGACCTCGCAGCTTGGCCGCAGGGCTAATCGCCGACGATGGCCAGAATGCGCGGCCCGGCGCGCGCGCTCCCTGGCGGGACCAAGGCCGCCGCGAGGGCGAACAACACAGCGCAGGCCGTGGCCGGCGCCGCACCGCGCCACCCGCTGACGCGAAAAAGAAAAGCCCCCGTTCGGACGGACGGGGGCAAGGTCGTGATCCGGATAGGGAACGATTAGGACTCGATTCCCAATTGCTCTCCGAAGATGTATAGGGTGGGGTGCAGCCGGAAGCCTTTGACCCGCTTGTCGTGGGCCACGAAGATCGAACGCCAGAGCGGCTGCACCATGGGGCCCCGCTCCTGCATGATCATTTCGAT
>JBHIDD010000319.1:0-2932 GCA_046759925.1 Kiloniellaceae bacterium | reverse complement strand
AAAAGACGCGAAAAGACGATCACACGTACCATCCTATTATGAGAGAGGGTACTAGCGCCTTCGTAAGGCCCCAGGAACCGTCATCCCGGAGAGGGGACATGCCGATCCAGATCCTCATGCCGGCGCTCTCCCCGACCATGACCGAGGGCAAGCTGGCCAAGTGGCTGAAGCGGGCCGGCGACCGGGTATCGGCCGGCGACGTTATTGCCGAAATCGAGACCGACAAGGCGACCATGGAGGTCGAGGCGGTCGACGAGGGGGTCCTCGGCAGGATTCTGGTTCCCGAAGGCACCGAGGCGGTGGCGGTGAACACCCCGATCGCGCTGCTGCTGGAGGACGGCGAGGATTCGAGCGCCTTGGATGAAAGGCCCGCGGCCGGCCAGGCCCCGGCCGCCGCGCCCGCATTTGCTCAGGCGCCCGCCGCCGAACCGGCGCCGGCCGCGGCCGCTCCTGCCCACCCGGCACCCGCGCGCGCGCAGGCTCCGGCACCAGCCGCCGAGCCGGAGTGGGCCGGCCCGACGGTCACGCTCACCGTGCGCGAGGCGCTGCGCGACGCCATGGCCGAGGAGATGCGCCGGGACCCGGACGTCTTCCTCATGGGCGAGGAGGTCGCCGAATACGAGGGCGCCTACAAGGTCAGCCAGGGCCTGCTGGACGAGTTCGGGGCCAAGCGGGTGATCGATACGCCGATCACCGAGCACGGTTTCGCCGGCGTCGGGGTCGGCAGCGCGTTTTATGGTTTGAAGCCCATCGTCGAGTTCATGACCTTCAACTTCGCCATGCAGGCGATCGACCAGATCGTCAACTCGGCGGCCAAGACCCGCTACATGTCGGGCGGCCAGGTGAGCACTCCGATCGTGTTCCGCGGCCCCAACGGCGCCGCGGCCCGGGTCGCCGCCCAGCATTCCCAGTGCTATGCCAGTTGGTACGCCCACATTCCGGGCTTGAAGGTGATCGCCCCCTGGTCGGCGGCCGACGCCAAGGGCCTGCTCAAATCGGCGATCCGCGATCCGAACCCGGTGATCTTCCTGGAAAACGAAGTCCTCTACGGCCAGGGCTTCGAGGTCCCGGAGGCCGACGACTGGCTGGTGCCGATCGGCAAGGCCAAGGTCGTGCGCGAGGGCTCGGACGTGACGATCACCGCCTTCTCGATCATGGTCGGCAAGGCGCTCGAGGCCGCCGATGCGCTCGCCGCCGAGGGCATCAGCGCCGAGGTCCTCGACCTGCGCACCTTGCGACCGCTCGACCACGAGACCGTGACCGCCTCGGTGCAGAAGACCAACCGCCTGGTCAACGCCGAGGAGGGTTGGCCGACCGCCGGCATCGGCGCCGAGGTGGCCGCGCTCATGATGGAGCACGCCTTCGACTGGCTCGATGCGCCGGTGCAAAGGGTATGCGGCGCCGACGTGCCGATGCCTTACGCCGCCAACCTGGAACGCCGCGCCCTGCCGCAGGCCGAAGCGATCGCGGCCGCGGCGAAGCAGGTCTGCTACGCCGGTTAACGCGAGGGACCATAAGCCATGCCGATCAACGTTCTGATGCCGGCGCTCTCGCCGACCATGACGGAGGGGGGGCTCGCCAAGTGGCTCGTCAAGGAAGGCGACCAGGTCTCGGCCGGCGACGTGATCGCCGAGATCGAGACCGACAAGGCGACCATGGAGGTGGAGGCCGTCGACGAGGGCAGGGTGGGCAAGATCCTGTTCGCCGAGGGCGCCTCGGGCATCAAGGTCAACGAGGTCATCGCCATCCTCTTGGAGGAGGGCGAGGACGCGAGCGCCCTGGCAGGCGCCGCGCCGGCAGCGGCGCCCGACGAAACGGCCGCCGCCGCGCCAACCCCCGCCCCGGCGCCCGCGGCCGCGCGGGAGGCCACGCCGGAACCGAGTCCGGCACCGGCTGTGGCGCCGGCCCCCGACGGCCGGCGGGTCTTCGCCAGTCCGCTCGCCCGGCGCATGGCCGGGCAGGCCGGCCTGGACCTTGCCGCGATCACGGGCAGCGGGCCGCACGGCCGTATCGTCAAGCGGGATATCGAGGCGGCGGTGGCCGGCGGTGTGGCGGCCGTCGCGGCGCCGGCAGCGGCGCCGTTGGCCGCGCCCGCGCCGGTGACCTTGCCCGCGGGTCCTTCGGCGAAGGAATTCGCCGATCTGCTCGGCATGGGCTACCGGCAAGAGCCGCTCACGGGCATGCGCAAGACCATCGCCCGGCGCCTGAGCGAGGCCAAGCAGACGGTGCCGCACTTCTATCTCACCATCGACTGCGAGGTGGACGAGCTCCTGAAGATCCGCAAGGAGCTGAATGCCCGCGCCGCCGAGGGCGCCGACAAGATCTCGGTCAACGACTTCGTCATCCGGGCGGCCGCGCTTTCCCTCACGCAGGTCCCGGCGGCCAATGCCTCCTGGGACGAGAGCGGCCTCCTGTTCTACGCGCACGCGGATATCTCGGTCGCGGTTGCCACGCCCGGCGGCCTGATCACCCCGATCGTCAAGCAGGCGGAGACCAAAGGCCTGGCTGCCATATCCAGCGAGATGAAGGACCTGGCGGCGCGCGCGCGCGAGGGCAAGCTCAAGCCCGAGGAATATCAAGGCGGGAGCTTCTCGGTCTCGAATCTCGGCATGTACGGGATCAAGGATTTCGGCGCGATCATCAATCCGCCGCAGGGCTGCATCCTCGCGGTCGGCGCCGCCGAACAGCGACCGGTGGTCAAGGACGGCGCGCTCGCCGTGGCGACCGTGATGAGCTGCACCCTCTCGGTCGATCACCGGGTGGTCGACGGCGCCGTCGGGGCCGAGTTCCTGGCCGCCTTCAAGAAGCTCATCGAATACCCGGCCGCCATGCTGCTGTAGGGGGAGGCGCACAGATCATGTCCGAGACAAGTACCCCCGATCATAATTCCTTGCGACGTGATCGCGCTTGGGGCGAGGGATCGCAAGAAGCC
>JBHIDD010000318.1:0-2937 GCA_046759925.1 Kiloniellaceae bacterium | reverse complement strand
GTATGTTCGGTGGTCATGGGGACCGTGGGCGAACGGCATTTGTCGCCGCCGGAACGATAGCCGATGTCTCCGGTTATCTTAATACTTGGAAAAATTACGGCGCGGGTGTTCGGCGGTGCGCGGGCCGGACCGGTCGGCGCGCTCGTCACATGTCGAGCTCGATCCACATGGGCTGATGGTCGGAGCCTTGCGCGTTACCGTCGATCCAGGCTTTCCGGAGCCGATTGGCCAAGCCGTCCGTGAGGAAACAGTAATCGATGCGCTTCGGGCGATCGCCGTTGCGATATGGATCGGCCGGGGAGGTAATGCCGCTCGCCGCCTCGTGCCCGGTGGCCACCCAGGCGTCGACCAGCATGTTATAACCGTTCCAGCGCCTGCCATCGTGCGCCCAGGGACCGACCAGTGCCTGGTACTCCCTGGAACCCGGTTCGAGGTTGAAGTCGCCCATCAGGATCGCCTCCTCGGGCATCGGCGGCGGGCCCGCCTCGCACTCCCAAAGTTCCCGGTGACCGTCTTCCATGCCCGTCCAAGCACCCCCTTCTTCGGGGGCGTTCCGATGCTTGTCGAGGAGGGTGGCAATCTGCGCCAAGCGCTCGGCGGAATCCGCGTCGGCAAGGTGGATCGAGTATACGCGGAGCGGCCGCTCGCCGGTCTCGAGCACCGCCTCGAGGGCGCCGCGCTGCATATTGTGTTTATCCTGCGTGGTGAACTTGGGCAGCAGGTGCAGGCGGGAGGACAGGATCGGCATTCTGCTGAGCAGCATGTTGCCGAATTGTTTGCGCCGATTGACCAGCAAGCCGTCCGCCGCCTTCTCGCTCGCATCCAGATCGAAGGGTGGGCCGTAGACCCAAAAATAGTCCGGCAGCAAGTCCGCCAGTTCGGCCGGTTGGTCGACCATGCCGCTGCGTTTCCAGTTCCGCTCGACCTCCTGGAGCGCAATGACGTCGGCCCCTTCGACCTCCTCGGCGATGCGCCCCAGATCGTAGCGTAGATCTTTGCCCCGCGAAAACTGGATGTTGTAGCTGACCAGCTTCATGGTGCTTCCGGCTGTCAACCGCCCGCGGTATCTTCGGACACGGAGAACTCTGGTCGATCAATATGAACAAGTGGTAAATCGCCTATTGAGCGCCGTCGCCGGAGATCGGCCCGGGCGGCCGATTTCGGCGGGCGCGCGTCCCCAAAGCGGCATAGGCGAGCGGCGCTTTCTGGTGGGGCGCGTTGGGCTCCGCGCGTCAGCCGATCGACAATCCTTGCCTCGGCGGGGCGCGCCGGCGCGGCGGGAAAGTCGGCGTCCCGTCCGCCGGATACGATGCGCCCGCCCGAGATCACCGCCCCGGAACGCTTAGGTCCTGGACGGCCATCAGGCGAGACACCCGGGCACCCTTGCAACGCAGGTGCACAACCCGGTCGATACGATGCGATGGTCCGGAACCTCCAGTGGGTCGGCATCGGCGTAGACCGCGGGGTCGCTTTCGAGGGGCGGCTCGAAATCCGCCTATACGTTTCGATTCGGCTCGCGGTCAAGGCCACAATGACATTGCCGTCCCGGTCGACGAACCGCCGCCGGCCCGATCGCACGCCGAAGGAGAGCGGCGTCCCCGCATCGCGGCGGCGGTGTCGGAGCCCGCAACGCCGAGGGCGATAAGCGCCACGATGCGGCCGGTACAAGGCCGCGTTGTCGCCGGTCGCCGGGGCTGACAGGCCGCGGCCCTTGGTCCCCTCGGCCGGATTCCTTTGCCCACCGCCGGGGGATTTTGTGCTAGCATATGGTTAACAACCCCGGGGGAGCGTGGTTTCGGCTCGGACAGCGGGGTGTCTCGAGCCCTAGCCGGCGTCGAGGTATCGTGGGAGGCGCCGATGTACAGGTCGGTTACGCCAAGCAGACAGGAACACAGCAAGGCCCGGAAGACGCTGTTTTGGGCGGAGGGGGTTTTGGTCGGCGTCGTGGTGTTTCTGGGCATGTTCTACGTGCTCGGCTGGTTGACCCTCTAATCTCCGCCATCTTTGCGAACGGACTGCGGGCGACCAACCGCCATGTTGGCGGGCCATCCGCGTCGTAAACCCCGTTGCGGATCGCCGAGCCGGGCGTTGCCGCGCTCACCGGCAAGGCGGAAAGGCCCCCGCGGAAGGTCTTCTCTCGACACGCGCAGAGGTGTATGATGTCTCATGACGCCCGGATGATCTGGTTGCGGGCGAAATTCGTCGGGGAGGGCTATGGTCACGCATCTTGAGCGGGTGATTCGTTTGGCGCTTGCGGATGCGCGGGCCGCCGGTCTCGATTATCCGGGACAGACCTATCAGGCGGTCCGCGAACTCCTGCAGACGCGTCCGGACCTGACCGACAGCGAGGCGCAGGAAGCAGTCGATCGCGTGCGGTGGGAGGTGCCGGTATAAGCCGGCGCCGGGGCGCTCATGAGGTTGTCTTCTTTCGACCGGCTGGCAGGCCGTCCGTCGGCGACTTGGGCCGAGGACGATGCGCGCCGGCGCGCCGGCGGGAGGCGGCGGAACCGGCTTCAGGTCGGCCAGCGCTATTATCGGGCTGGTTTTCCCGCCGTGATTTGGTCGGTGGTGGCCGTCTACCGGGACGCCCAGGGCGTCGAGCACGCCATCCTGGCCGACGAAGCCCGGCGGCTTGAGAACAAGACGCTCTCTGTGGCTGTCCTCTTGGACCGCTCGCGATACCGGCTGATTTGACGCGCCGCGGAGGTCCGGCCGGCATTCCGGCACGGTTTCCCGGCTACGCGTCGTCCGCATCGCCCGGCCAAATCCACCCTTCGTGACCGAGGCCACAAGTATCCTTCCCGTGCGCCGCCGTCAAAGGCCGGCACGACGCCTCGGGCTCGTTCGGCCGGATCGATCCGCCAGGGCGGCAGGGCTTGGCCGTAGGCCGGAGTCGTCGATCACCCTTGCGATGGCCTCGGCGCCCTGAAGCGGCGC
>JBHIDD010000317.1:0-2939 GCA_046759925.1 Kiloniellaceae bacterium | reverse complement strand
CGGTGAAGCGCTCGTAGTGGCCGAGGTCCAGGTCGGTCTCGGCGCCGTCGTCGGTCACGTAGACCTCGCCGTGCTGGTAGGGGTTCATGGTCCCCGGGTCCACGTTGAGGTAAGGATCGAGCTTGCGCAGGCGCACGGTGAAGCCCCGGGCTTGGAGAAGAGCCCCCAGGGCCGCGGACGTGAGGCCTTTTCCGAGTGAGGAGGTGACGCCGCCGGTGATGAATATGAACCGCGTCATGGACCCGCACTATTGTCGGAAGCGGCCCGTCGGGCAAGCCCCTTGGGCGGGTTTTTCCGGGGAATAATTTCGCGACTCCGGCGCCGGCCGCGAATTTCCGGGCTGAGCGGGCCTCGGGTCGCTGTCCCGCAGGATGCCGGCGCCGGGCCAATCCGCCTCAATTGGCTGGATGCGACCGCGCCGAATCGCCCGGCCGATTCGGGTCATGCGGCGGCTCACCTTATTCGATATGCGAAGTCACAGTTCTTGGGCCTTCGGCGCCCGTTTGGGACGCCGCCTGAGGCTTCGCCGGGCGGCGCGGCCGTCGCGGGATCGGCACCTCGAAACGATTCAGTCATTTTGAGGTCCCGTGGTAGGCCGCGGACGGCCGGCCTGGGTCTACTGAACCGGGACCGTGGGTTGGACGGGCTGTTCCTGGACCGGGGACGACGGCTCGTCGAGGAGCGAACGCGGTTGGCGGGGCTCGCTCGCCAGGATGGACAGGAGCAGGCTGGTCGTCATGAAGCCGGCCGCGAGGATCGCCGTCGTGCGCGTCAGCAGGTTCGCGGTGCCGCGGCCGGTCAGGAAGCCGCCGCCGCCGCCGCCGCCGCCGATACCCAATCCCCCGCCCTCGCTGCGCTGGAGCAGCACGACGCCGACCATGGCAAGCGCCAGGATCAAATGAATGATCAGCAGGATATTGGTCATCTTTGCCGTCTTTCCCGGCCCTGGCCGCGCCGGCGCGCCCGGCTTGGGCTTCCGTGGGGTCGTCTTGATCGAACTTGCCCGGGGTATTTAGTCCCTCCCGGCCCGGAACGCTAGGGACAACTGGTCCCGATGGCCCAAAAATCCTCCGCGCTCAGGCTGGCGCCGCCGACCAGCGCACCGTCCACCTCGGACCCGGCAAGCAGTTCGGCGGCGTTGTCCGGCTTCACCGAGCCGCCATACAGGATGCGGATCCCCGAACCCGTCGCCTCCCCGAAGATGCGGCCGAGCAAGGCGCGGATATGGGCGTGCGCTTCGGCGACATCCGCCGGGGTTGCGATCCGCCCGCTGCCGATGGCCCAGACCGGCTCGTAGGCGATCACCACTTCGGCCGGTCCGCCCCCGCGCGGCAGCGACCGCTCGACTTGGCCCTCGATGACCGCGAGCGTCCTGCCGGCCGCCCGCTCCTCGGCGGTCTCGCCGAGGCAAACGATGGGGACGAGCCCGGCCGCGAAAGCCGCCTCCGCCTTGGCCCTGACCATGGCGTCGCTCTCCCGGTGGTCGCTGCGCCGCTCGGAATGGCCGACGATGACATAGGCGCAGCCGACGTCCCTGAGCATCTCGGCGCTGACGTCGCCGGTGTGCGCGCCCGCGCGCTCGGCGTGGCAGTCCTGGCCGCCGAGCATGATCCCGCTGTCCCGGATCGCCGCTTCGACGGCGAGCAGGAGCTGGGCCGGCGGGCAGACCAGAAGGTCGCAGGACAGCGGCGCGTGCCGGATCGCGCGCCCCGCCAGGTCCTGGGCCAAGGCCACGCCCGAGGCGCGCAGTCCGTTCATCTTCCAGTTGCCGGCGATCAGCTTGCGCCGCATCCCCGTGTCCTTTCGCCTCGAGAGCCGGCGCCTAGCTAACACGCCGCCACGGTCGAGTCCAAGTCCGCCGGCAAATGCGTGTTGCCGGGCGCGGCCCGGCTTTCTAAGATGCCGCGTCCGGCATGCGGGCCGGCCAGACAAGACCTGGGCGGAGCTGGCCAGGACCACCAGAGATCATGGTCACGAAATCACGCAATATCTTCATCAGGGCGGTGATCTACGGCCTGTTTGGCCTCTTGATCGCCGCCTTCGCGCTGTGGGGCATCGGCGATATTTTCCGCGCCCCCGGCCGGATCTCCTCGGTGGCCGAGGTCGGCGACGTGCGCATCGGCGAGCGGGAGTTCGCACGGGTCCTCTCGCGCGAGGTCAACCGCCTGAGCGCGCGATTCGGCGGTCGGCTCGATATCCAGCAGGCTCAGGCGCTGGGCATCGTCGACCGGGTGCTCGGCCTGATCATCGGCCGCGCCCTGTTCGATCAAAAAGCGGCCGAGCTGGGCATGATCGTGACCGACGAGCAAGTGCGCCGCCGGATTCGGCAGGAGCCGGCCTTCCAGAACGATCTCGGTGAATTCGATCCGAACCGTTTCGTCCAGACCTTGCAGATCAGCGGCTTGAGCGAGCAGGAGTACATCGCCACCCTGCGCCGCGACATCGTGCGCCAGCAGATCGCCAACGCGGTCAGCCGCGCCGTCCCCGCGCCGCGCAATCTTGCCGAGGCGATTTACAGTTACCGGGAGGAGCGCCGGGTCGCCCAGGTTCTGACCGTCCCCAACGACAGCGTCACCCGGCTTCCCGTCCCCGACCAGGCGGCGCTCGAAGCCTTCCACAAGGAGTTCGCCGCGAACTTCATGGCGCCCGAGTACCGGAGCGTCACCCTGGTCCAGCTCCGCGCCGAGGACCTGGCCGCCGAGATCGCGGTTTCGGAGAGCCAGCTTCGCGAGGAATTCGCGCTTCGGAAGGAGGACTTCGTTGTCCCGGAGCGCCGGGTCATCGAGCAGATTGTCCTCGCCGACGAGACGACGGCCCGCGACGCGGAGACCAGATTGAACCGCGGCGCCGGGTTTGCCGCCGTGGCCCAGGACCTGACCGGCCAGCCGCCGGTCGACCTCGGCGCGCTCGAGAAAGAAGCCCTGCCCCCACAACTCGCC
>JBHIDD010000316.1:0-2967 GCA_046759925.1 Kiloniellaceae bacterium | reverse complement strand
GTTGCACCGTGTTCGGGGGGTGCCTCGGTCATGTCACGGTCACCCATTCGAATGACGGTATTTCGAATGACGGTATAACGTCGCGGACAGAAGTTGTCGCGCGGGGCGACACCGGGGCGGCATGGATGCCCCGCATCGGGCCGGAAATATAGGCGGGAGACCACCGGAAAGCGGCGCCGATTTCCGGCAACCCGCGGCCCTTCGGCCGGACCCCTAGGCGGGTGCGCGGCGCACGTGCTATGTTCCGCCGCGGTCTCCACGAGATTAAGCCCGCCCCTTGTCCGGACACAGCAGCTTGCCCAATCCAGGGCCCACGGAAAACGCCGTTCGCCTCGACGAGGCGACGCAGCGGCTGGTCGGGCGGCTTGTGCGCGATTACCTGCGGCCCCATATCGGTCGCATCCTGGTCGCGCTCGTCTGCATGGTCGTGGTGGCGGCCAGCACGGCCGCCTTTACCCAGCTGATCAAGCCGATCATCGACGATATCTTCCTGGCCAAGCGCGAGGAGATGCTGTTGCCGATCGCGCTCGCGGCGCTCATCGTCTTCGCCGCCAAGGGCTTCGCCACCTACGGACAGGCGGTGTTGATGAGCTTCGTCGGCCACCGCATCGTGGCCGATATGCAGCAGCGCCTCTACGAGCGGCTGATCGGCGCCGACGTGGCGTTCTTCAACAGGACCTCGCCGGGCGATCTGGTCGCGCGCTTCATCAACGACATCAACCTGCTGCGCAACGCGGTCTCCAATACCCTGGTCGGTTTCGGCAAGGACTCGCTCACCGCGCTGGCGCTCGTCGGCGTCATGTTCTACGAGGACTGGGTGTTGGCGCTCGTCGCCTTCCTGGCCTTTCCGAGCGCGATCCTGCCGATCGTGCGCATCGGCCGGCGCATGCGCCAGGTCTCGGGCGATACCCAGACCCGGGTGGGGCGGCTCACCGTCCTGCTCGACGAGACCTTCCAAGGCATCCGTCACGTCAAGGCCTATGCCATGGAGGGTTACGAGACCGGCCGCGCCCGCGCGGCGATCGACCGGGTGTTCCGCCTCAACTACAAGGCCGCGCGCACGCGCAGCGTCCTGCATCCGATCATGGAGGTCCTCGGCGGGCTGGCGATCGTCGCCGTGATCCTCTACGGCGGTCACCAAGTGATCACCGAGGCCAAGCAACCGGGCTCCTTCTTCGCGTTCATCACGGCGCTCTTGCTCGCCTACGAGCCGGTCAAGCGCCTGGCCAGGCTGAACGCCAGTCTGCAGGAGGGCCTGGCCGCGGCGGCCCGCGTGTTCGCCTTGCTCGACCGCGAGCCCGAAATCCGCGAGAAGCCGGGCGCCGCAACGCTCGAGGTCACCGGCGGGGCGATCCGCTTCGAGAACGTCAGATTCTCCTATGATGCCCAGACCCCCGCGCTGCACGGGATCACGCTGGAGGTTCCGCCCGGCAAGACCGTCGCCTTGGTCGGCCCCTCGGGCGCCGGCAAGTCCACCATCCTCAACCTGATTCCGCGATTCTACGACGTGGACGCGGGCGGGGTCGCGATCGACGGCCAGGACGTGCGCGAGGTTACCCTCGACTCGCTGCGCCGTCATATCGCGCTGGTGAGCCAGGAGATCCTGCTGTTCGACGATACGATCCGCGCCAATATCGCCTACGGCCGGCCGGGCGCCGGCGCAGCCGAGATCGCCGCGGCCGCCGCCGCGGCGGGCGCCGAGGACTTCATCGCCAAGCTGCCGGAGGGTTACGACACTCTCGTGGGCCCGCGCGGCACCAAGCTGTCGGGCGGCCAGCGGCAGCGTATCGCGATCGCCCGGGCGATGCTCAAGAACGCGCCGATCCTGCTGTTGGACGAGGCGACCTCCTCGCTGGACAGCGAATCCGAGCGGCAGGTCCAGGACGCCCTCGAACAGCTCATGGCCGGGCGCACGACGCTGGTGATCGCCCATCGCCTCTCCACCGTGGTCCGCGCCGACATCATCTTCGTGGTCGAGACGGGCCGGGTCGCCGAATTTGGAAGCCACGCCGAGCTGCTCGCCCGCCCCGGGCCCTATGCGCGGCTCTACGCGCTGCAATTCGCCGAAGAGGAAGGCACCACGGGCCCGCCGGCAACCGAAGGCGCATGGGCCCAAGCCTGAGTTGGACTCCACGCCTGAGCCGAGGCCGGCTTGACCCATGAGCCTGACCAAGCGCCTGCTGAGATTCGAACCGAGCCTGGCCGTGCTGGCTTGGTTGGCGGCACTCTACATCCGGCTGGTGTATCTCACCACCCGCTGGAGGGTGGTCTGTCCGCGCGCCACCGAGACGCTGCAGGCCGAGGCCCGGCCCTTCATCGCCTGCTTCTGGCACGGCCGGATGCTCATGATGCGCGCCGCCCTGCCGCGCGAGAAAGCGGTTCACATGCTGATATCCGAGCACCGCGACGGGATGCTCATCTCCCGCGCGATCGCCGATCTGGGGGTCTTGACCGTGCCGGGATCAAGCAAGCGCGGCGGGCTTTCGGCCTTGCGCGCCATGCAGCGTCTGCTGGCCGACGGGGCCAGCGTCGGCATCACGCCGGACGGGCCGCGCGGCCCGCGCATGCGCGCCAAGGCGGGCGCGATCAAGACGGCGCAACTGTCCGGCGCGCCGATCGTGCCGATCTCCGGGGCGGTCAGCCGCCGGCGCATCCTCGACAGTTGGGACCGTTTCTGCGTGGCCCTGCCGTTTTCGTACGGCGTGATCTTCTGGGGCGAGCCGATCGAGGTGCCGCGCGACGCCGACGCCGCCGAGCTCGAGCGACTGCGCAGCCTGCTGGAGGAACGCCTGAACGCGCTGACCGCCGCGGCGGACCGGACCTTCGGACAGCGCGTGATCGAGCCGGAAGCGACCGAGTCTCGGCGCGCCCCGGCCCCGGCGGCGGACCAAGCCGGACATGCGCGCGCCTGACTTCTGGGAAGGCGACGGGGCGCTGGCCGCCCTGCTCGCACCGCTGGGGGCGGGC
>JBHIDD010000315.1:0-3024 GCA_046759925.1 Kiloniellaceae bacterium | reverse complement strand
TAGAACGCGGTCTCGTAGCGCGCGAGCGTGTGCGCCGCGCCGAAGAAGTGGCCGCCGGGGCCGACCTCCCGGATCGCATCGAGGCCGAGGGTTTGCGCGCTCACCTCGATGGGTCGCAGGACCTCGGCCATCATCTGCAATAGCTCGACGTCGAGGACCACCTTCTCGAACGAGGCGCAAAGCCCGCCCTCGAGCCATCCGGCGCCGTGCAGGACGATGTTGGCGTGGCCCAGGACCGCGCCCCAGAGCGACATCTCTGATTCATAGGCCGCCTGGGCGTCGACCGCGTTCGCGGCATTGGCGTTCGACGAGCGGTAGGGAATCCCGTAGCGCCGCGCGAGCTGGCCGCCGGCGAGCGCCGCGCGGACGTATTCCGGCGTGCCGAAGGCCGGCGCGCCGGACTTCATGTCCACGTTCGAGGTAAAGCCGCCATAGACCACCGGGGCGCCGGGATTGACGATTTGGGCAAACGCCAAGCCCGCCAAGGCCTCGGCGTTCTGCTGGACCAAGGCACCGGCCAGCGTCACCGGGCTCATGGCGCCGGACAGGGTAAACGGCGTGATCGCGACCACCTGGTTGCGCCGGGCCATCTCGATCACCCCCTCGATCATCGGCCCGTCGAGGCGCAACGGGGAAGAGGTGTTGACCACGGTGAACAGGCTGGGCTCGTGCAGCAGCTCCGCCTCGCTCAGGCCCCGCGCCATGCGGGTCATCTCGAGGGCGTCCAGAATCCGGGTCCGCCCCAGCGCGTAAGCGAAGTAGACCTTGTCGGACAGCGTGATGAAGGCCTCGGTGCAATCCAGGTGCCGGGTTTCCGGCGCCAGGTCCACCGGCTCCACCGGATAGCCGCCGAACATATGGATGATGTTGAAGGCATGGGTCAGGCGGAGCAGGTTGCAATAGTCCGTGAACTGGCCGGGGCGCCGGCCGCCGTCCAGGTCGGAGACGTTGGGCGGGCTGCCGACCGAGGTAAAAACGACGTGGTCGCCGCCGATCGTCACGTCGTGCGCCGGGTTGCGGGCGTGCAGCGTGAACCGCGCCGGCGCGTGGGCCAGGGCCTGTTCGATCAGGCCGCGGTCGAAGCGGACCCGCTGGGACCCCGGCTCCACCTCGGCGCCGGCCCGGCCGAGGATATCGAGCGCCTCGGGGTGTAGGAAATCCATGCCGATCTCTTCGAGCACCCGCATCGAGGCGTCGTGGATCGCCTCGAGCTGCTCCGCGGAGAGAATTTCGATCGGCCGGTAGGGGTTCCGGATCTGACGCCAGGGCAACTGGCTGAGCGCCGGGCCACTGCGGGGCTGCCGTCCGCGGCGGCGGAAGCCGTCTCGCGCCATGAAACCTCCAGAGCGTCCCTCGCCGGGCCGTTGGCAGACCCCGAAGCGGCACTCAAAGACCTTCGCGCGTCTGTCGCCGCAGGAGCCCGGCGCGACGAAATTGTATATACAACTTGAAAGGGCGGATGTATATACGCAGACGGCGGCCGCCCGGGCCGGTTGCCGGGGCGGGCCGGCGGCCCGTCGAATACAGAAGCGGTCGCCGGCCCGGAGCTTGCCTGGCCCGGGCGAAGCGCCGCGCATCTTCTTGCTCGAGGGAGGGGCTTGGCCGCAATGCCCGTGCTACCCGAATCCGTGAGCTATGCCGTGGTCGGCGCCGGCGTCCATGGCCTGTCGACCGCCTGGCACCTGGCCATGGAGCTCGAGGCGCGCGGCGGCTCGGGCGAGGACATCGTGCTGCTCGACAAGTCCGCCCCCGGCCACGGCGCCACGGGGATCGCTTGCGGCTGCGTCCGCAACTTCTACATGACCGAGCCGCTGCACGCGATCCTCAAGCATTCGGTCGACGTCTGGATGCACGACCCGATCAACTTCGGCTTCCAGCAGGTCGGCTACATCTCCTGCGGCGAGGACAACCAGCTGGCCGATTACGAGCGGGTGCACAAGAGCCAGAACGCCGTCGGCTATCACTCCGACGTTTACATCGGCAAGGACGCGCACAAGTTCCTGAAAAGCGTCTGGCCCGACTTCAAGACCGAACCCGTGGGCGTGGTGATCCACGAGAAGATCAGCGGCTATGCGGGCACCCTGCAGATGGTCGAAGGCTTCACCCGCAAATGCGTCAACCACGGCG
This sequence comes from Kiloniellaceae bacterium, assembly GCA_046759925.1. Lineage (GTDB taxonomy): Bacteria > Pseudomonadota > Alphaproteobacteria > Kiloniellales > J153 > JBHIDD01. The sequence continues at coordinate 897 of JBHIDD010000315.1, read as the reverse complement.
TGCAGGTGCTCTCCGGCGTCGAGGTGACCGGTTACGACGTGACCAACGGACAGGTCTCGAAGGTGCGAACCGACCGGGGCGACATCGCCTGCGACGCGGTGGTGCTGGGCTTGGGCGCCTGGACCCCCAAGCACTGGGAGATGCTCGGCAAGCCGATGAAAATCGACGTGCGGTACCCGGACGGAGAGGTGCTGAAGGACCAGGATATGTGGACCTTCTGGCGCCTGCTCGAGGGCGACGTCTACATGGACACCTACTACCGTGACGCCCGCGGTCTCGACCCGCCGGTGCTCCACGTCGAGCTGATGAACACGCCGGTCATCGACCAGAACACCGGCAAGGAGCTCGACGACCATCTTTACGTCTATTGGAAGAACGGCGCCGAGCGCCTGCGCGACAGGCAGGGCGTCCAGGGCGGCACCATCCCGATCAAGATCGGGCCCAGGGCCACGGTCGACCCTTATGGCCACGCCAACCGCGAATACTGGGCCGAGCCGGAATTCGCCGACTACTTCACCTCGGCGCTGGCGCAACTGATGGGCCGCTTCGAGGGCTGCCGCGACAGGTTCAGCAAGCGGCCCAACGGCGGCATCGGGGCGTTCACCCCGGACAACGTGCCGATCTTCGACTGGATCTTGCCCAACGTGTACATGATCGCCGATTCCAACCACGGCTTCAAGATGACCGGCGTGGGCAAGCTGGTGGCCAAGCTGCTCGCCGGCGGCGACCGGGTCGCCGAGCTCGAGCCCTTCGCATTGAGCCGCTTCGCCGAGGGCCGCGCCTTCGGATCGTCCAACAGCAACTGCCCCTGGGTGTAATACCGCCGCGCCGTTGAAGGCATCTTCATCGGCTCGGCGGCAGGCGCGACCGCGCGCCGCGCCCGCCGGCGCGAAAGCC
>JBHIDD010000314.1:0-3032 GCA_046759925.1 Kiloniellaceae bacterium | reverse complement strand
CGTGGCCGCGGCCACGGGCCTGCCCACGCGCCAGGTCTACGCGCGGGCGCTGCAGGTCGCGAAGGGTAACGGCCGCGATGGCGAGAGATGACGTGCGGGACTCGCCGCAGGCCGCGAGACCGACGAGGGTTGATGGGCCATGACTCGCGAGCAGCGGCGCCGGGCCTATGGCCGGGGGCGCAAGGCCGAAAAGCTCGCCGCCTGGTGGCTCCGCCTCAAGGGCTACCGGATCCTCGCCCGGGACTTCCGGGTACCCCTCGGCGAGATCGACCTGATCGCCCGCCGGGGCCGGGTGCTCGCCCTGGTCGAGGTCAAGGCGCGCCCCAACCTGGCGGCGGCGGGCGAGGCGATCGGCCCGCGCCAGCGGGCGCGGATCCGACGGGCCGCGGAGCTCTTCCTGCAGCGGCATCCGGGCCTGGCAGGCCTCGATGTGCGCTTCGACGTGGTCCTGATCGCCGCGGGCCACCGGCCGCGTCACATCGCCGACGCCTGGCGCATCGAGGACCCTTGGCGGGACTTGCGGAACGGACCTAGATTATAGCCGGGTTGGCGGGGCGGGGTCGTGACAGGAACGCGAGAACGACGATGACGGAGAGATTTGCGAGGCGCGCTTGGCCTGCCTGCGTTGCGGTCCTTGCCGGGCTGGGCCTTGCGCCCGGCGCCTGCTCCCCGCTCGGCATGGCGGCCGGTGCCGGGGCCGGCGCGGCGGTCGTCGCCAGCCAGGAGCGCGGCTTTCAGGGCGCCATGCGGGACACCGAGATCCGCCTGGAGATCAATCGGCTGTGGTTCCAGGAGGACGCCACGCTGTTCCGCGGCGTCAACCTTCAGGTCCAGGAGGGCCGGATCCTTTTGACCGGCACGGTGCCCGATCCGGATACCCGGCTCAGTGTCGTGCGCCTGGCCTGGCAGGCCCCGGGCGTCAAGGAGGTGATCAACGAGATCGAAGTCGCGGACACGTCCTCGCTGAGCGACGCCGCGCGCGACGCCTGGATCTCGGCCCAGCTCAGGGCCAAGCTGCTGGCCGATCCGGAGGTCGGTTCGATCGATTACTCCATCGAAACAGTCAACCGGGTGCTTTATCTCATGGGCGTGGCGCGGACCGCGGCGGAGCTCGACCGGGTGATCCGGCACGCCAAGAACATCGCCTACCTGCGCCGGGTGGTCAGCTACGTCCGGGTCAAGGACCAAGCGGCCCCGTCGTCATGAGACGCCCGGCGCCATGAGCCGGTCGCCCGCCAGCGGCCGCAAGGCGCTCGAGGCCCGGCTGCGCCGGGTCGGCGGCCAGGCCGAATCCGAGATCGAGCTGGCCGAGGCGGCGCGGCTCTTGCAGCAGGCCAAGGCGCAACTCAACTCGGACTCGGGACCGGCAGCGGCGTGTTTGCCGTCGACCGGCGCGCCGAAGCGGCTATAGCGCACCCGGCCACAAGATTTCACGCCGGGCGCAACAGCAGGGAGTGGACATGAAGCTTGCCGTTGCGATCCAGATGGATCCCATCGAGCGCATCGACATCGCGGCCGACAGCAGCTTCGCCCTCGGTCTGGAAGCGCAGCGCCGCGGCTTCGGCCTTTATCACTACCTGCCGCAGAACCTGTCGCTCCGCGACGGCCGGATCTATGCCCGGGCCCGGCCGATGGAGCTGCGCCGCGACGCCGACAGCCCCGCCCGCCTCGGCGCGCCGCGGCCGATCGACCTGGCCGAGATGGACGTGGTGCTGATGCGCCAGGATCCGCCCTTCGACATGGCCTACATCACCGCCACGCATCTCCTGGAGCACGTGCACCCCAAGACCCTGGTGGTGAACGATCCGGCCCAGGTGCGCAACGCGCCGGAGAAGCTCTTCGTCACGCATTTCCCCGAGCTGATGCCGCCGACGCTGATCACCAGCGACCGGCGGGAGGTCCTGGCCTTCCGCGCCGAGCACAAGGAGATCATCTTAAAACCCCTGTTCGGCGGCGGCGGCGCGGGCGTGTTCCACATCGCCCCGCAGGACGACAACCTGAATGCGCTCCTGGAGCTGCTGACCGGCCTCTACCGAGAGCCGATCATCGTGCAGCGCTACCTGCCCGAGGTGCGCCAGGGCGACAAGCGGATCGTCCTGATCAACGGCCGCGCGGCCGGCGTCATCAACCGCGTACCGGCCCCCGGCGAGGCGCGCTCCAACATGCACGTCGGCGGGCGGCCGGAGAAGGCGTCGCTCGATGCGCGCGATCATGAAATCTGCGCGGCGATCGGCCCGGCGCTGAAGGAGCGCGGCCTCATCTTCGTCGGCATCGACGTGATCGGCGGCTACATGACCGAGATCAACGTCACCTCGCCGACCGGCATTCAGGAGATCGACCGCTTCGACGGGGTCTCGCTCGAATCCGACATCTGGGACGCCATCGAGGCCCGCCGCGCCGCGGGATAGAAATCCGCAGGGGGCCCGGGCCGCGCGGCGGCAGGCCATCGCATTCACGAAACTTTTTGCGTCCGGGTCGCATTCCGCGGCCCCAGGTCCGCTCGCCGCCGGCCCTTATCGCCCGGTCGCGTTTTGCTGGCGGTTCTTAGGCCGCGCGGCTAACCTGAGCCGCGACAGACGATCGCCGGCGATTTAGAACGCGCCGGCCGGACGAACGGCCGAGGGCAGGGAGCCATGGTCGCGCGCATCAACACGGTGGCCTTCATGGGCGTCGAGGTGATCGACGTCGACGCCCAGGTGCAGATGGCCGCGGGCCTGCCGTCCTTCACCGTGGTCGGGCTGCCCGACAAGGCGGTGGCCGAAAGCCGCGAGCGGGTCCGCGCCGCATTGGGCGCGCTCGGCCTGGCGCTGCCGCCCAAGCGGATCACCGTCAACCTCGCACCCGCCGACCTCTTGAAGGAGGGCAGCCACTTCGACCTGCCGATCGCCCTCGGCCTGCTGGTCGCCATGGGCATCCTGCCCGAGGACGAGATCGCCGGCTACAGCGCGCTCGGCGAGCTGGCGCTCGACGGGCGGATCAGCCCGGTGGCCGGCGTCCTGCCCGCGGCCATGCACGCGCTGGTCGCCGAACGC
>JBHIDD010000313.1:0-3032 GCA_046759925.1 Kiloniellaceae bacterium | reverse complement strand
GCCGCCACCTCCGGCGTCTTCCCGGTCGCTCGTCCCTCGTCGTCGTCGGCGAGGGTCCGGAGCGCCCGAAGCTGAAGGTATTGGCCAAAACGCTCAAAATCGCCGATAAGGTCGTGTTTCTGGGTCATGTTGAAGCGGTCGAGGAGGTCTTAAGTCGGCTCGATGTGTTTGCGCTTACGTCCAGGACGGAGCAAATGCCGAACAGCATTCTGCAAGCCATGGCCGCTGGAAAGCCGATCGCCGCAGTCGATGTCGGAGATGTACAGAGAATGCTGGCGCCCGAAAATCGCGCGTTCGTCGTGCCCGGAGACGATCAGCGTCGGTTCGCACGCGGGCTCGAGCAGTTGCTCGCGGATTCGAAACTGCGCCGCAACCTTGGCCGAAAGAATCAAACCCACGTGCAGGCCCATTATCCGCAAGAGCGCATGTTCAAAGCCTACGAGGCGATGTTCGAGGAAGCCGTAAAAAGTGCAACGTAATTGCGGAGTTCTTAACGTAATGGTCTTTTGGGCGGTAGTGTGATCACGGAACTGGCCCACCCGCAGAAAATGATACATATATTTTCATAAGTAATAATATGTTCGGGACGTCGTGAAAATCCTGACTTTCACCACTCTTTACCCGAATGCCAGACAGCCTCACCATGGGATCTTCGTCGAAAACAGGCTGCGCCGGATCGTAAGCGGTGGAGGCGCCTCGGCGCGGGTCGTTGCGCCGGTACCGTGGTTTCCGTTCCGTGCGAAAGCCTTCGGCCGCTATGCGATTCTGGCAGAGGTGCCCGTTGAGGAAAATCGCTTCGGAATCAAGATCTTCCATCCTCGGTATCTGGTCATTCCGAAACTGGGCATGAGCGCTGCGCCATTTTTGCTATTTGCGTCGGCTCAATCCATGATCCGGCGCATCATACGGTCAGGCTATGACTTCGACCTGATCGATGCCCACTATTTTTACCCGGATGGCGTTGCCGCGGTCTTGCTGGGCCGGCGCTTTCGGAAACCCGTCGCGATCACGGGGCGCGGCACGGATATCAATCTCATTCCGCGCCACCTCTTGCCGCGGCGCATGATTCGCTGGGCCGCGCGCAACGCAGCAGGTCTGATCACCGTTTGTCAGGCGTTGAAGGACGCGCTGGCCGCCATCGGTGTGGAACCAGGGCGCGTGCAGGTCCTCCGCAATGGCGTGGACCTCGAACTGTTCAAGCCGGTGGACCGCGAGGCCGTAAGGACGCAGCTTGGGTTGGAGCCTCCCGTTCTCTTGTCGGTCGGCCATCTCATCGGACCAAAGGGCCATGATCTTGTGATTCGTGCCCTCTCGAAACTACCGGGGGCAACGCTCCTGATCGTGGGCGAAGGTCCCGAAGAGCCGGCATTAAAACGTCTGGCGAACCGCCGCGGACTCAACAACCGTGTGAGATTCCTCGGCTCTGTCGCACACGAGCGAATGCATGAAATCTACAGTGCTGCGGACGCGCTCGTATTGGCTTCGGAGCGCGAAGGCTGGCCCAACGTACTGCTGGAAGCCATGGCCTCCGGCACGCCTGTGGTGGCTGCAAATATCGGGGGCACGCCGGAGGTCGTAACCGCCCCGGCAGCCGGCGTTCTGATTCCGGACCGCACAGCAGAAGCGATCGCGGCCTCGGTTCGGGCCTTGCTTGCCAGTCCCCCCAGCCGCGCCGACACCCGGGCCTACGCCGAGCGTTTCGGGTGGGACGAAACCAGGCAAGGCACAATCGACCTGTTTCGCAACATCCTCGATCGATAACGGGCTGAACATGACTCCCTGCTCATTATCACGTCGGTTCGAAGGCGCGGGACCGCCTTGTGGCATCGAACCGAGGCCCTGGCAGAAACCGGAAAATGAAAGTTCCTGACATTCATCTGATCGCGGGAACCCGGCCCAACTTCATGAAGGTTGCGCCCCTGTTTCATGTCCTTAGGCAGGAAACATGGTGCCGGCCAGTTTTGATTCATACCGGTCAGCATTACGACCAAGACATGTCCGATGCGTTCCTCCGTGACCTGGAGCTACCGGCACCCGATTTCCATCTCGGGGTTGGAAGCGGCAGCCATGCGCAGCAGACCGCCGGCGTGATGACTGCGTACGAAAAGATTTGCCTTGAAAGACCGCCGCAGTGGGTCGTTGTGGTCGGGGACGTCAATTCGACCATGGCCTGCGCCCTCGTCGCCGCGAAGCTGTGCATCCCGCTTGCGCATCTCGAGGCGGGCTTGCGAAGCGGCGATCGCACGATGCCCGAGGAAATCAATCGGATCGTGACCGATGCTCTTGCGGATGTGCTATGGACACCTTCGCCGGATGCCGACCAGAACCTCCGCGCCGAGGGCATTCCGGAGCACCGTATCGAACGGGTCGGCAACATCATGATCGATGCCTTGGAGCTGCAACGCGGGCCGATCGAGCGGGCCCGGGCCCGAGAGCGTTTCGGATTGCGGCGGCAAGGCTACGGCGTCATCACCCTGCATCGACCGACCAATGTCGATAACCGGGAAATGCTCCGGCTTCTTGTGGAGGCGCTCGTCGCAAGCGCCAAGAAATTGCCGCTGGTCTTTGCCGTTCACCCGCGCACCCGGGGGCGACTGGAGTCCTTCGGCTTGAGCGAGATCCTCGGGAGGGCATCCGACATTCATCTTGTCGGGCCCATGCCGTACGTCGAATTCTTAAGCCTCGTGCGCGAGGCCCGGTTCGTGATTACCGATTCGGGCGGCATACAAGAAGAGACGACGTACCTGAAGGTTCCCTGCATCACCGTTCGCGACACCACCGAACGGCCGATTACCGTTGCCCAAGGCACGAACCGTCTCGTGCAGCCCAGCGGCCTCGGCAGGGCGATCGAGAGCGTCCTCTCGGGCGACTGGCCCAGCGGTAGTTGCCCGGAGCTATGGGATGGCAAGACGGCATCCCGCGTCGTCCAAAGCCTTAAGGATCACATTGACAAATAAGCGTGAGTTAAGCGGCCTTATGGGCCATGAATTCCCGGCATGAAGATCCTCTTTCACCATCGCATCGCGTCGGTC
>JBHIDD010000312.1:0-3034 GCA_046759925.1 Kiloniellaceae bacterium | reverse complement strand
GCCGAGGCTGATCGCCCACGGGAACAGGAACGCGACCTCGAGATCGAAGATGATGAACAGGATGGCGACCAGGTAGAAGCGGACATCGAACTTGTGCCGGGCGTCGTCGAACGCATCGAAGCCGCATTCGTAGGCCGAGGTCTTCTCCACGACGGGGTGTTGGCGGGCGACGATATAGGAGGCGCCGACGGCGATCGCCGCGATGGCGACGGCGACGGCCAGGAAAATCAAGATCGGCAGGTATTGGACAAGCAGCGTCTCCACGACCCATCCCCAACGTCGGTCCCTTACCCCGCGGGCGCCCGAGCGTTCGCCGTGCGCCGGCGGTTGCGGCCTATAACCTGCCTTAGATTCCGTCGTTTATCAATGATTTCCGAGCGATGCGAGGGCCGGCGCCGGGCGTCCGAAGATGGCGGGAGTGACGGGACTCGAACCCGCGGCCTCTGGCGTGACAGGCCAGCGCTCTAACCAAACTGAGCTACACCCCCACAAGAGCGCGCCCGAGGCGGCTTCCTCTACTGCACGCCCCTATGGCTGTCAACCCGATCCGCCGCGCTCGCGGCATGGAGGCGCGCCCGGCCGGCTCGCTGGTGGGCGATGACGGGCTCGAACCGCCGACCTTCTCGGTGTAAACGAGACGCTCTGCCAACTGAGCTAACCGCCCTTTCGCCCCGTGCGAACGGGCCATCCTAGTGGATTGATTCCAACGTTTGGAACCCTCGATTTCGGGCAGCGATGATGGCGTTTGGGTCGGCATTCCATGTGAAGGGTTTCGGGTTGTCGTCATTGTGTTCCTGGATGAATCGGTTGATCGCGGCCTGGAGGTCGGCGACGGAATGGAAGACGCCGTGCTTGAGCCTGCGCCGGGTCAGCGTGGCGAAGAAGCCCTCAACGGCGTTGAGCCAGGAGCACGAGGTTGGGGTGAAGTGGAAGGTCCAGTGCGGATGGCGGGCGAGCCAAGCGCGGACCTTGTCCTTCTTGTGGGCGGCGTAGTTGTCGAGGATCACGTGGATGTCCTTGTCGGCGGGCATCTCGCGCGCGACGCGGTTGAGGAAGCGGATGAACTCCTGATGCCGATGGCGCTGCATGTTCTGGCCGATCACCGTGCCGTCGAGCACATTCAGCGCGGCGAACAGCGTCGTGGTGCCGTGGCGTTTGTAGTCGTGGGTCATGGTGCCGGCGCGTCCCTTCTTCATGGGCAGGCCGGGCTGGGTGCGGTCGAGCGCCTGGATCTGGCTCTTCTCGTCGATCGACAGCACCACGGCATGGGCCGGCGGATCGACGTAGAGGCCGACGATGTCGGTGAGCTTGTCGGCAAAGGCCGGGTCGTTCGACAGCTTGAAGTGGCGCCAGCGGTGCGGGGCGAGACCGTGGGCTTTCCAGACCCCTTGCACCGTCGAGGCGGCGACGCCGGCCGCCTTGGCCATCGCCCGCAGCGTCCAATGGGTCGCCTCGTGCGGCGGCGGTTCCTGAGTCCGCTGCACGATCCAGGCGACACGATCGCGCGGGATCGGCGCCTTGCCCGGCGGTCGGGTCTTGTCGCGAAGAAGGCCGGCGACGCGCTCGTGCATGAACCGCTCCTGCCAACGCCAAACACAGGTCTTGGACTTGCCGGTTTCCCGCATGATCGCCGAGGTGCCGAGACCTTCGTCGCTCAGAAGGACAATACGCGCCCGCCAGACGTGCTTCTGCGGGCTCTTGGGGTCCGCGACGATCGCGCGCAATCGCTGACGCTCGTTAGCGGATACGGTGAAGGAGATTCCCTTGCGCATACGACAGACTCGCACGACAGAGAGAAACAGGGAATCCCCAATCGGACCCTTTCGTTCCGATCAATCCACTAGAGCATTTTCCGATCATCGGGGTTCATAGCCTGCCGCGGTGAAGAAGTTCCGACATTCGTCGGGTGTGAAGATATCGACGGCTTGAGCGATGGCCTGCCAGAGGCCATCGACGGTGCGCGCGGCGATGCGCTTGAGGAAGGCCTTGAACTTGGCGAACGCCATCTCGATGGGGTTGAGGTCTGGGCTGTAGGGCGGCAGGAAGCGCAGCTCGGCGCCGGCTTTTTCGATCGCTTCGCGCACGGCTTTGGGTTTGTGGGCGGGCAGGTTGTCCATGACGACGATGTCGCCAGGCTTGAGGGTCGGGACGAGAACCTGCTCCACATAGGCGAGGAAGGCCACGCCGTGCATGGCGCCGTCGAGGACCATGGGCGCGCTCATGCCGTCCAGCCTGAGCGCGCCGACGAAGGTTGTGCTCTTCCAGTGCCCGTGCGGGACCGGGGCGCGGCAGCGGGTGCCGCGCGGCGAGCGACCATAGCGCCGGGCCATCTTGGTCGAGACGCCGGTCTCGTCGATGAACACCAGCCGCTCGGGATCGAGATCGGGCTGCGCCTCGAACCAGGCCCGGCGGCGGCGCGCCACGTCAGGCCGCTCTTGCTCGCTGGCGTGTGCGGTTTTTTTTGAGCGTGACGCCGCGCCGCTCGAAGAAGCGCCACACCGTGCTCAGCGCCACCCGCAGCCCATGCGCCGCCTCCAGATGCGCGGCGATCTCCGCCAGCGTCATGTCCGGCGTCTCCTCGACCAGGGCCTGGATCTCATCGGCATGGACCTCAATGCGGTGTGAGCGTTTGTCCCCGCCCTGAGGCCGGGGCTCGACGCTGCCCGTCTGGCGCCACTGATGAACCCATCTCACCGCCGTCGAGGCCGCAACCCCGAACCGCTCCGCCGCCGCACGCCGCGTCATGCCGCCGTCCACCGCGGAAACCACACGATGCCGCAAATCATTCGAAAGAGGTCTCGACATACAGGCTGGCCTCCTTCTCCAGCCCGCATCTTGAATCAGAAATTCGCCAGCTTGGGAATCCCCTACGATTCTCAGAGCTCAGAAAATGCTCTAGGTAATTATCTTTCGTTCGGCCCAGCACGAGGACGATTGTCCAAGACAACGGAGGTGACGTTGCCGCTGGTGCTGTGGCAGGATTTGTATGATTTGCCGAAGGAACTGTTACAGGAAGCGGAGAATTTGCGTATGC
>JBHIDD010000311.1:0-3075 GCA_046759925.1 Kiloniellaceae bacterium | reverse complement strand
ACGGCTCCGGCGTGGCGGTCGGGCGCTGCCTGATCGCGGTGACGGAGAGCTATCAGCGCGCCGACGGTTCGATCGAGGTGCCGCAGGTTCTGCGCCCCTACATGGGCGGAATCGCGGCGATCGAGGGCGATGCGTAAAGGCCCCCTGGACCTCGGGACCGCGCGGGTCCTGGTGACCAACGACGACGGCGTTCACGCGCCGGGGCTCAAGGTCCTCGCGCGTATCGCCAAGACCTTGTCGCGCGACGTCTGGGTGGTCGCCCCCGAGACCGAGCAAAGCGCGACCAGCCACTCGCTCACCCTGCGCCGCCCCTTGCACCCACGCAGGCACGGCGAGCGCCGCTTTTCGGTGGACGGCACGCCGACCGACTGCGTCCTGGTGGCGCATCACCATATCATGGCCGGGCGGCCGCCGGACATCGTGCTCTCGGGCATCAACCACGGCGGCAACCTGGGCGAAGACGTCACCTATTCCGGCACCGTGGCGGCGGCCATGGAGGCCGCAATCCTGGGCCTGCCGGCGATCGCCTTGAGCCAGATGCGCCAGGGCGACGAGCCGGTCGCCTGGACCACCGCCGAGCGCTTCGCGCCGGATCTCCTGCGTAATCTGGCCTCGATCCCGTGGTCGCGCGACCTGCTGATCAACGTCAATTTCCCGCCGGTGCCGCCGGAGCGGGTGACCGGGGTGCGGCCGTGCCGGCAGGGCCGGCGGGTCAAGGGCACCAGGGTCAGCGAAGGAACCGATCCCGGCGGCCGTCGCTATATCTGGATCGGCAGTTTCCTGAGCGACCTGAGTACCGAGCGCGACACCGATCTGGCCGTGGTCGACGACGGGGCGATCGCGGTCACCCCGCTGCACCTGGATCTGACCCACAAGTCCAGCCTCAAGGCGCTTTCCGGGGTATTCACGTGACGATCGTCGCCCGCAAGATCCGCCTGATCATGCGGCTCCGCCGAGCCGGGATCGCCGATACCGACGTGCTCTCCGCGATCGAGCGGATCCCGCGCGAGGCCTTCGTGCCGGACAGCTTCCAGGATCAGGCCTACGAGGACCGGGCGCTGCCCATCGGCCACGGCCAGACCCTGAGCCAGCCCCAGGTCGTCGCCGTCATGACCCAGGCGCTCAAGCCCGACCGCCGGGTCAGGGTCCTGGAGGTGGGGACCGGCTCCGGCTATCAGGCCGCGGTCCTCTCCCGGCTCTGCCGGCGGCTGTACACCATCGAACGCTACCGGGAGCTTCAGGCCGATGCCGAGCGTCGCTTCCGGGAGCTTCGCCTGCACAACATCACCACGCGGGTCGGCGACGGGTCCAAGGGCTGGCCCGAGCAGGCGCCATTTTCCCGGATCATCGTCACCGCCGCGGCGCGCGATGTGCCCGGCGCGCTGATCGGCCAGCTGGCCGTCGGCGGCATCCTGGTCGCGCCCATCGGCCCGCCGGGCGCGGATCAGGTGCTCTTGCGCCTGACCCGCGGCGAGGCGGGGATCACCGAAGAGCATCTGGGCGGCGTCCGCTTCGTGCCGCTGGTCGACGGCCTACCCGGGGCGCCCGCGCCCGAAACCGCGGGCTCGCCTGCCCTGGGCCTCGTTAGGCAAACATAGGAGCCTTGCGGTGATGAGCCCGCGCCTGTGTCATCTCCCGTCCGTCGGGTTGGCCGCGCTCGTCCTGGCCGGCTGCACGGGCATGGGGCCGTCCCGGGTCGGTCAGTGGCCGACCGCGCCCGACCCGCCGCCGATTCCGCTCCGCAAGCCGGCGCCGCCGAACCTCCGGCCGGCCATCGCGACCGCGCCGGTCGCACCGTTGCCCGCGGCACACGCCGTCACGACCGGGCCGCTCGCACCGCTCGGCCCGGTGGAGACCTTCGCCTCTGCGCCGGCCGTGCGGGCGGGCGCCGGGGGCCATACGGTGCGGCGGGGCGATACCGTCTATGGCATCGCCCGCCGTTTCGGGGTCCCGATCCGGACCGTGATCGACGCCAACGGCCTGCGCCCGCCCTATGCGCTCCGGTTTGGCCAGACATTGATCATCCCCAAACCGCGCCGGCACGTCGTGCAAAAGGGCGATACGGTCTACGGCATATCGCGGCGCTACGGCGTCGATATGACCGAGCTGGTGCGCCTGAACCGAATCGCGCCGCCCTATGCCATCGCCCCCGGGCAGGGCTTGCTCCTGCCCGTTCCGGCCCGGCCTCCGGCGCCAATCGGCCGGATCGTCGTGCGGGATTCGGCGAAGCCCGGGACGCCGGCCGGCGGGACGGCCGCCACCCCGGCCCGCGTCCCCAAGGGCGCCCAGACCCCGACCCAGAGCGCCGGCGTCCAAACCGCCGCGATCCGGACCGCCGCCCCGATACCGGCCGAGCCGATCGCGCCGGGAGCCGGGGTCAGGCCGGCGGCGATCCCGCAGCCGCCGCCGCGCGCGGGCGGCAAGTTCCTCTGGCCGGTTCGGGGCAAGCTGATTGCCGGCTACGGCGTCAGGAAGGGCGGCTGGCACAACGACGGCATCAACATCGCCGCACCCCGCGGCGCCCCCGTGCGGGCCGCGGAAAACGGGGTCGTCGCCTATGCCGGGAACGAGTTGCGCGGCTTCGGCAACCTGCTGCTGATCAAGCACGCCGGCGGCTGGGTCACCGCCTATGCGCACAATGAGGGGTTCCTGGTCAAGCGCGGCGAGACGGTCAAGCGCGGCCAGGTGATCGCCCGGATCGGCAGCTCGGGCAACGTTTCCCGGCCGCAGCTGCACTTCGAGATCCGCAAAGGCACCCGGGCGATCGACCCGACCCGCCTGCTCGGAGCGCAGAGGGCCGGGACGGGGAACTGAGCTTCCGCGCGCGGTATCCGGGGTGTCCGGGAAGTCAAAATGGTTTTCTTACTTGGCTTCGCGCGCCCGCGATTGGTTCACCCGCTATCAAGGGGACACCATGCTAAATTTCGCTATCAAGGGGACGCCATACTAAGTTTGGCATCGGCCCATGAGGGTGCACGATACGGAATTTCGTATCAATTAAGTATGCAATTAAGTATGGCGTCACCTTAATTAAGTATGGCGTCACCTTAATTTGCACCTTAATTATGGCGTCAC
>JBHIDD010000310.1:0-3087 GCA_046759925.1 Kiloniellaceae bacterium | reverse complement strand
GTCACCTTAATTAAGTATGGCGTCACCTTAATTTGCACCTTAATTATGGCGTCACCTTAATTAATGGCGTCACCACAATTCGGTCACCTCAATTCGTCGCCTCAGTTCTGGGTGCGCGCCGCTTGGCGAACGCCGAGCGGAGCTTCCGGCCTACTCGAGCCGCTTGCCGAGGCGGCCGGCCAAATCCTGGATGAACTGCCAGGCGACCCGGCCCGAGCGCGCGCCCCGGGTGATCGACCATTCGTGGGCCTCGGCGCGCAGCGTACCGACCGGCCGGTCCAGGCCGTAGTGCCGGGCGTAGCCCTCGATCATGGCGAAATAGGTATCCTGGTCGCAATTGTGGAAGCCGAGCCAGAGGCCGAAGCGGTCGGAGAGGCTGACTTTCTCCTCGACCGCCTCGGAGGCGTGGATCGCCGTCGACCGCTCGTTCTCGATCATGTCCCGGGGCATGAGGTGGCGCCGGTTCGAGGTGGCGTAGAAGACGACGTTGTCCGGCCGGCCCTCGATGCCGCCTTCGAGCAGCGCCTTCAGGGACTTGTAGCTGGTGTCCTCGCCGCCGAAGCTCAGGTCGTCGCAGAACAGGATGCAGCGCCGTTCGGCGCCGCGCAGGCGCTGCAGCAGGCGGGGCAGCGACGGGGTGTCCTCGCGGTGGATCTCGACCAGGGCCAGGCGCCCGTGGCCGTCGCCCTGCGCCTCCGCGTTGACCCGGGCATGGACCGCTTTGACCAGCGAGCTCTTGCCCATGCCGCGGGCGCCCCAGAGCAGCGCGTTGTTGGCCGGCAGGCCGGCGGCGAAGCGCCGGGTGTTCTCGAGCAGGATCTCGCCCTGGCGCCGGATCCCCTTGAGCAGGTCGTAGGGAATGCGGTTGACCTCGTGCACCGCCTCGATGGTGTCGCGCTCGGCCTGCCAGATGAAGGCGTCGGCGCTCTCCAGCGTGGCCGGGGCCGGCGCCGTCGGGGCCAGGCGTTCCAGCGCATCGGCGATCCGCCCCAGCACGGGCAACAGCTCTTCGGATCTGGGCTCGCTCATGGCCGCTCCGCTCGGCGGAATCCCGGTGATACCGGGTCAAACCGGGCGCGAGCCTAGCCACGGCGACCGGCCCCGTCAATGCGCGCCGCCCGGCGCTCGCGGGGCCGGGAGCGGCGTTGCAATTCGCGGGCGTCCCGGTATAGTCCGCCGGGCCGCCCGGCTTGGCGGTCCCGCCGATACGGGAAGGACCATTCGATGCTGATCTCGCCGGCCTACGCGCAGACCGCCGGGGGCGGGGATACGTTCGTTTCGCTTCTCCCGCTGGTTCTTATCTTCGTCGTCTTCTACTTCCTGCTGATTCGCCCCCAGCAGAAGAAGATGAAGGCGCATCGCAAGTTGGTCGCGGACCTGCGCCGGGGCGACCGCGTGGTGACCGGCGGCGGCATCATGGGCACGGTTTCCAAGATCGTGGACGACAACGAGGCCATCGTCGAGATCGCGGAGGGCGTGCGCGTCCGGATCGTCAAGTCCACGGTGACCGATGTCTTAGCGCGGCCCGAAGCGGCCGTCCAAAGGCCTGCAAAGGAGACGAAGGCCGTTGGTCCGGAGCGGCAAATCGCCCAAACAGACTATTATAAGGTTCTAGGTGTAACGAAAAACGCTTCGGCCAAGAAAATCTCTGCCGCCTATCAAAAATTAGCGAAAAAGATCCATACGGACACGAACCCGGAAAATCCCGAGGCAACGGCTCAGTTTCGAGAGATTTCCGAGGCTTACGAAACGCTTCGCGATGAACAAAAACGCGCGTTGTATAACAAACTCGGCCATGATGAGTACACCCGAATTACCAAAGGATAACTAGAGGATGATGGTTCACATTCCACGGTGGCAGATCGTTCTCATCCTCGGCGTGCTTCTCATTGGTGTGGTCTTCGCGGCGCCGAACCTGTTCAAGCGCGAGACGACCGAAGGCCTGCCGAGCTGGATCCCGTCGGAGCAGGTCAACCTCGGCCTGGATCTGCAGGGCGGCTCGTATCTCCTGCTCGAGGTGGACCTGGAGACCGTGTTCCGCGAGCAGCTCGAGAACCTGGTGGACGGGATCCGTTTGGGCCTGCGCCGGGCGCGGCTCGGCTACACCGACCTGGGCGCGGACGGCGACCGAGTGGTGTTCCGGCTGCGCGATCCCGACACGGTCCAGCAGGCGCGGCAGATCGTGGGCGAGGCCGCCGACGACATTCGGATCGAAGTGAGCGAGGACGGTGCGTTCCGCATCGAATTCACCGAGGCGGCGCTGCAACAGCGCAGGAGCAACGTCGTCGAGCAGTCGATCGAGATCGTCCGCCGGCGCATCGACGAGACCGGCACCCGGGAGCCCAGCATCCAGCGCCAGGGGGAGGAGCGGATCCTGGTCCAGTTGCCCGGCGTGCGCGATCCGGAGCGGATCAAGCGGCTGCTCGGCAAGACCGCCAAGCTGACCTTCCGTTTCGTGGACGAGACCGCGCTGCCGGAGGCCGGGCGGATTCCGGCCGGGACCGAGATTCTGCCGTCGCAGGAGCTGGATCCGCTGGGCAATCCGCGCCGCTACGTGGTCAAGAAACGGGTCATGGTGAGCGGCGAGACCCTGACCGACGCGCGGGAGACCTTCCAGGACGGGCAGCCGGTGGTCAGCTTCAGTTTCGATGCCGTCGGCGCCAAGCGATTCGCCGACGCGACGCGGCAGAACGTCGGCCGCCTGTTCGCCATCGTGCTCGATGGGACGGTCATCAGCGCGCCGGTCATCCGCGAACCGATTCTCGGCGGGCGGGGCATCATCAGCGGAAATTTCACCATCCAGGAGACCAGCGACCTTGCCTTGCTGCTGCGCGCCGGCGCGTTGCCCGCGCCGCTGACCGTCCTCGAGGAACGGACCGTGGGGCCGGGCCTCGGCGCCGACTCGATCCGGGCCGGCAAGATCGCGAGCGTGCTCGGCCTCGTCTTCGTGATCGTTTTCATGGGCGTGTCCTATGGCCTCTTCGGGCTGATGGCCAACGTCGCGCTGATCGTCAACCTGATCCTGATCTTGGGCGTTCTCTCCGGCCTCCAGGCAAGCTTTCTCCTCCTCAGGCGGCGTTCCGGTTT
>JBHIDD010000309.1:0-3095 GCA_046759925.1 Kiloniellaceae bacterium | reverse complement strand
GCCGAAATCGGTGAGCATTGCCAAACTGGTGAATCCCTAAGCTATTGATTTTATTTGAGTCCAGTTTTCGCTGGTTCTCGAAAAGTCACGATTTCAGACCCCCAAAATAGTTATGGGATGGTCCGCCCCCTCCTGGGGAGCCAAGATGGCTCCACCCATAGACCCTTGAAGGAGACGGACCATGGAAATCGTGACGCTCGGATTGGATCTCGGCAAGAACTATGTGCACATGATCGGCTTGGACAGGAACGGACGGATTGCGCTGCGGCGCCGGGTGAGGCGAGGCCGGCTTCTGGCCGCGGTGGCCAACATGCCAGCCTGTGTGATCGGTATGGAGGCTTGCAGTGGCGCCCACCATCTGGGGCGTGCGCTCGAAGCCCAGGGTCACACTGTTGGCCTGATGCCGCCGCAGTACGTGAAGCCTTTCGTGAAGGCGAACAAGAACGACCACCGGGACGCCGAGGCCAATGCCGAGGCGGTGCAGCGCCCGACCATGCGCTTCGTGCCCATTAAGAGCGAGACGCAGTTGGACCTTCAGACGATCCATCGTGCACGGCAGCGGTTGGTCGGCTGGCGTACGGCTCTGATCAACCAGCTCCGGGCGATCCTGCTCGAGCGCGGGATCACGGTCGTCCAGGGACGCCGAACACTTGAGAAGCGGCTTCCAGGGATCCTCGCCAAGGAGGACAACGGATTGTCGGGGCGTATCGGTCACCTGATCGAGGACATGCTGGCGGAGTGGCGCGAGCTGGACATACGGATCGCAGGGTTCGACGCCGAGCTGAGCGCCACGGCGCGCCAAGACGATGCCTGCCGTCGGCTCTGTGAAATTCCCGGGATCGGGCCACTGAATGCGACGGCACTGGTGGCGGCGGTGGGCAACGGCGCCGCCTTTGCCAAGGGCCGTGACATGGCAGCCTGGCTGGGACTAACCCCGCGCGAGCACTCGACCGGCGGCAAGCAACGCCTGCTCGGGATCAGCAAACGGGGCAACACGTACCTGCGTACCCTTCTGATCCACGGTGCCCGAGCGGCCTTGCCACACCTGGCACAACGGCCCGATTCGCTCGGTCGCTGGTTACGGGAACTTCTCGCGCGGGCCCATGCGAACGTGGTTGTCGTGGCCTTGGCCAACAAGCTGGCCCGCGTCGCCTGGGCCGTGCTCACCGGCAACCAGCCCTATCAGGCCCCGGCAAATGCATGACAAGGAGGCAAGCTAACGAAGAGCTTGGGTACTGACCACCACCATGTCTGCGGGCATGATCGAAGCGATGGACCAACGGTCGAACCGGCATCCTGGAAACCTGGGTTGAAAAACGGCCGTCATAGGCCGGAATAGTTATGAGGACCAGGGTGCGCGAATACCCATCGTGGCCAGGAGCCGGAGGCTCCACAAACAGGCCGGATACATTGGAGCAGACCGCCTCAGGTCATCGTTGAACGAACAAGCTTGCGGACCGGGGGCGGGCCATACATTTTTCAACAGCCTCGGCCATAACCGGACCTTTCCCACGCGCGACGGCTACGTTCTGCCGGATCACACCTGGCGCTACCCCGCCGGCGCCCAGGGCCGTGGCGGCGGGACACAGCGCCAAAAGGAAGGTAATGGCGGATGCGAAACGTAACATGGCGATCCTCCCGTTCTAACCGGAGCAACAGCGCCCATGATCATCGAAAAGCCGGACCGAGTCGACACGACACACAGCCGGCGTTCGCCACAATTCGCCCAGAAATTACCCTTTCCCGGCCCGAGTCTCGCCACTTTCTTACATTCTTCTGCCCGCCGTCACGCCGGCCGCCTCGCCTAAGTCCGGTTCGGCCGGATGAAGGAACCGCAAGGGGTGGTGTTGTTTTCGGCGTGCCGGGTGTTTGAAAGCCGTAGCGGGTCCGCCCCAAGGACCTCGTCCACGTGGGTCGCAGGCTCTTCCTCCCTCCCGCCCGCTACGGCACCCCGGAGGACACGTCATGCGCCGGGGAGGCGGGCGGCGTAAAGGTTGCGGCCCCGACAGACCGGTCGCAACGCCCATACGATCAGCAGGACGGTCAACCATGACAAAGCTCCTCACCGACATACATCATCCCCCTATGGCCCCGTGGACGGTGCTGCGGCTCGGCATCGGGCTCATTCTGGGCGCTTTCATCGCCGTGTTTCTTCTTTTGTGGAATGCCGTCGAGGCCGGGGTGCCGGTGCCCGGCAAGAGTGCGCTCACCATAAAGCCGGGCGAAATGCAGCGCGGCGGGCTTCTGTTCAGGACCGACAAACCGGGCGCCTTCCTCCCGGCCCCCGATCTCGCCACCGAGGCCCATATGCGGATCAACGGCATGGTGGCCCGGGTCCAGGTCGTTCAACACTTCCTGAATCCGCACGACGAGTGGCAGGAGGGCGTTTACGTCTTTCCCCTGCCGGACAACGCCGCCGTCGATCACGTGCGGCTTCGTGTCGGTGAGCGTGTCATCGTGGGCGAGATCAGGGAACGTCAAGAGGCAAAGCGAACATACGAGAAAGCCAGGGAGGCGGGACAGCGGGCCGCCCTGGTCGAGCAGGAACGGCCCAACATGTTCACCGCGTCCGTCGCCAACATCGGGCCCGGAGAGCGGATCACCGTCGAGATACGCTATCACCAGACCCTCCGCTACGACGACGGCGCGTTCCGCTTGCGCTTTCCCCTGGTCGTCGGCCCACGCTACATCCCCCACAAGGAGCCGGAGATCGGCCTGGTGTACGCCGTCATCATCACGAAACCGCCGCAGGTGCCCGATGCGGACCGGATCACACCGCCCATCCGTCACCCGTCCCGGGGGAAGGGCAACCCGGTGCAGATGCGCATCGAACTGAACCCGGGATTCGAGGTGGCGGAGATCACCAGCCCCTACCACGCCATCAAGACGACGGGATCGGCGGAAGAAGGTTTCACGATCACCCTGGACGGGGACGCCGTACCGGCGGACCGCGACTTCGAGCTGGTCTGGAAACCGGCCGCCGCCGAGACGCCCGTGGCGGCGGTGTTCACCGAGGAGAAGGGGGGCGAAACCTATCTCCTGTTGATGGTGACGCCGCCGGAGACGGAGGACGCCCCTCAGGACGAAGGACTGCC
>JBHIDD010000308.1:0-3102 GCA_046759925.1 Kiloniellaceae bacterium | reverse complement strand
ATCATGATGTGCGACGACTGCCGGGTCGTGGTCCAGTTCGAACGGCCCGACGATCCCTTCGCCGGCCCGCCGCGCCCCGTGCCGCGCACCACCGACGACTACCTGCGCGAGCGCGAGATCGAGGAGGCCCGGGCCAAGGTCCTGGCCGAGCGCGCCAAAGCCGACGGCGCGAACGGCCGCGGCGCAAACGGCAACGGCGACGGCGAGAGCTGAGCCGGACTGAAAGCCCCGCGCGCCGGTCCGGCCCGCGCGCCGGCTTCAAGGAAGCCTTGGCGCCCGTCGAAGCTTTGGCATTAGAGTCCCAGGAGCCTTTGGCGTTAGGGTCCTTAGGAGCCGTCGAACCCCATGGAATCCATGCCCGACTTGGACCCGCGCGTTCATGCTTTCCGCCCGGACCTGGCCGCCGAATCGCTCAAGGGCCGGGTCGAGGCCGCGCGCTATGCCGCCGGCACCCCGGCGCAGGTGGCCCGCGGCATCGCGGACCTGCGGCGCGCCCCCGGCGCCTCGGCCGGGCTTGACAGCCAGCTGCTCTCCCGCGAGGTCGTCACCGTCTACGACGAGGCCGACGGCTGGGCCTGGGTGCAGAACCGGACCGACGGCTATGTCGGCTACGTCGAGGCCGACGCGCTGGCCCGCGACATCCATCCGCCGACCCACAGCGTGCGAGTCCCGCGCACCTTTGTCTATCCCGAGCCGGACCTCAAGGCGCCGCCGCTGGACAGCCTGACCATGACCGGACGGGTCGCGGTCGCCGGGCGAGAGGGCGACTTCAGCGCGGTGCATTCCGGCGGAGGGCGCGCCTGGGTCTACCGCCGGCATCTGGCGGCCGAAGCCGACATCGCGCCGGACTACGTGGCGACCGCCCTGCAGTTCCTCGGCACGCCCTACCTCTGGGGCGGCAAGGGGAGCCTTGGCCTCGACTGTTCCGGCCTGATCCAGGTGGCGCTCGCCCGCGCCGGCATCGCCTGCCCGCGCGATACCGACATGCAGGCGGCGAGCCTGGGCGCGGCGGTCGCCCGGGCGCCGGGCCAAAGCAGGCCGCGGCGCGGCGACATCGTCTATTTCCCCGGCCACGTGGCGATCGCCCTCGACGAGACCCGCGTGGTCAGCGCCAACGCGCATGCCATGATGGTGTCCGTCGAACCGCTCTCCGACCTGGAAGCGCGGGTGAAAGTGCCAGGCGGCGGCCCGGGGATCGCGGCGGTTCGCCGCCCGGTCCGCTCCCCGGCACCGCTCGCCTCGGCGAAGCCTTCGGCGGAGCCAGGGGCGCCGTGAGCGGCGGCGAGGCTGGCCAGGCCCGGTTCCGTTGCCAAGGTTCCGGCCAAGGATTGATCCAGGTCATTGAACGCCGGCATTTCCTTAGCAATGTTGGGGATGAAATCACCTTGGCTTGCCGCTATCATGCCGATCGCCGAGACAAAGGGCCCTGAAGAGCCGGGCTGTCCTGGGAGGATGTCGATGACCCAGCTGGTCGATCCCTTCGCGCGGGAGATCACCTACCTGCGGGTTTCGGTCACCGACCGTTGCGACTTCCGCTGCGTCTACTGCATGTCGGAGGACATGACGTTCCTGCCCAAGGCCGACATCCTCAGCCTGGAGGAACTCGACCGGCTGTGCAGCGCCTTCGTCCGGCTGGGCGTCAAGAAGCTGCGCCTGACCGGGGGCGAGCCGCTGGTCCGCCGCAACATCATGAGCCTGTTCCGCAGCCTCTCGCGCCATCTGGGCTCCGGCGCGCTCAGGGAACTCACGCTGACCACCAACGGCAGCCAGCTCGACCGGTGCGCGGACCAACTGGCCGGGCTCGGCGTCGAGCGGATCAACGTCTCGCTCGATACCCTGGATCCCCACAAGTTCGTCGCGATCACCCGCTGGGGCAAGTTCGACCGGGTGATGGCGGGCATCCGGGCCGCCAAGGCCGCGGGCCTGCACATCAAGATCAACACGGTCGCGCTCAAGGGCGTCAACGACGACGAGGTGGATCGCCTCGTCGCCTGGTGCGGGGCGGAGGGCCACGACCTCACCTTCATCGAGGTCATGCCGATGGGCGATATCGGCGGCGAGACCCGGCTCGACCAGTACCTGCCGCTGTCCATGCTGCGCGCGCGCCTCAAGGAAAGCTGGACCCTGGAGGAGATCGACTACACGACCGGCGGCCCGGCGCGTTATGTCCGGGTCCGCGAGACCGGCGGGCGCATCGGCTTCATCACGCCGCTTACTCATAACTTCTGCGAGAGCTGCAACCGGGTCCGGCTCACCTGCACCGGCACGCTCTATATGTGCCTCGGCCAGGAGGACGCGGCCGACCTGCGCGCGCCGCTTAGGATGAGCGACGACGACAAGCTGCTCGACGCCGCGATCTTCGAGGCGATGTCGCGCAAGCCCAAGGGCCACGACTTCGTCATCGACCGGCGCCGCGACCAGCCGGCGGTCCAGCGCCACATGAGCGTGACCGGGGGCTAAGCGCTCGTAACAAAACAATCGAATCGATATCGCTATGCGATGGGAGGGGCTCCGCCCCTTCGAACCCCGCCAGGGGCCAAAGGCCCCATTGCAAAGGTTTGCAAAGGCCTTCGGCCTTTGCTGGGGTCAAGGGGCAAGGCCCCTTGCATTGGAAACAAGAAACGAATCCGAAGCGGTTATTTCGTTACGAACCCTTAGGACCGGACCCCGGGAGGCCGGCCATGGCCGGTGACGACGCGGTCGGCTACGGCAAGCCGCCCAGGCACACGCGCTTTGAGCCCGGGCGCTCGGGCAACCCGGCGGGCCGGCCCAAGGGCCCCCAGAGCCTGCCGGCCGACCTGCGCGCGGAACTTGAGGAGGCCGTTACGCTGCGCGACGGCGAGATGGAGCGGAGCTTGTCCAAGCAGCGGGCCATCCTGCGGAGCCTCACGGCCAAGGCCATCGCGGGCGACGCCAAGGCGACCGCCATGGTCCTCGACCTCGTGCAACGCCTGACCCGCCTGCCGAAGTCGTACGGAGGGCAGGTCGGCGCCGGGCCGGAGCCGGGGGGCGACCCGGGGCCGGAGATCGACCAGGCGCCGGGCCCCAGGGAACGCCTGGCCGCAAAGCTCGCCAAGATTCACGGGCGGCTCGGCGCCACCG
>JBHIDD010000307.1:0-3106 GCA_046759925.1 Kiloniellaceae bacterium | reverse complement strand
CAGATGCCGGGAGTCAGATGCCGGGAGCCAGATGCCGGGAGTCAGGACTCAGTTGTCAGGTGACGGAATAGCAACTGGCACCTGACATCCGTGATCCGATATCCCGATCCCTCACCCGTTATCTTGTCCGAAGGCGGGCCGGGGACCGGACCGGCCGGGCTTGGGTTAGCGCCGCCGGCTGTGCAGGAGCGCCACGACCTCGGCCGAATTGGCCGGCCACTTGGCCCAGTCGCCGGCGCCTTGGCCCCACTTGTTCTTGTGATCCGCATCGGCGCCCGCGTCGAGCAGGCGCGTCACGACGTCCAGGCGGCCGCGCGCCGCGGCGACCATCAGGGCCGAATTGCCGGCATCGCTCGTCCGGCCGACCTCGGCGCCGTGGGCGAGCAGGAGCTCGACCGCCGCGAGATCCCCCTTGGCCGCGGCCCGGGCGAGCGCCGAGACTCCCCAGCGGTCGCAGGCATTGGCATCCGCCCCTTCCCCGAGCGCCGCCTCGAGCGCGGCCGTGTCGCCGCGCCCGATGAGCGCCAAGAGTTCCGCCGGATCCGTCGCCATGTCCTTCGCTCCGCCGCGCGCAAGCGGGACAGGCCCCGCTTGGCCGGCCCTTTTTCCGCCGCCGCGCGGGCGCGGTCAAGGGCTAGGCCGCGCGCTTGCCCGGCCGCGGCCCTAGGCGAGCCCCAGGCGGCCTTGCATGGCGCGCATGCCTTCGGGGTCGACGACCCAAAGTTCCGCGCTTTTGCCGTCGCCGGCGGGCCGGCCGGCCACGACGAAGGGCGCCCCGTCGAAGATCGGCCTAAGCGCCCGGAATTCGAATCGGGTCACGGTCGCCTCCGGGCGCTCGGCGCGCGCCAGGCCGACCATCAGGGTGGCGAGCAGGGGCCCGTGGACGACCAGGCCCGGATAGCCATCCACCTCGGTGGCGTACCGATAGTCGTAGTGGATGCGGTGGCCGTTGAAGGTGAGCGCCGAGTAGCGGAACAGAAGGACCGGTTCGGGGACGATCTCGCGCCGCCAGGGGGCCTCCGCCGGGGCCGGCTCGCCGGGGCGCGGCGCTTCGCCCGCCTGCGGCGCCTCGCGATAGACGAGGTCCTGCGCCTCGTCGATGCAAACCTTGCCACCCACCGCGATTTGGTGGCGCAGGCTTACGAACGCCAGGCGACCGCTGCTCCCCTCCTTGAGCTGTATGTCGGTCAGCTCCGAGCGGCGGGACGCCGCCGCCCCGAGCGCGAGCGGGCCATGGAAGGTCACCCGGCTGCCGGCCCACATGCGCCGGGGCAGCTCGATCGGCGGCAGGAACCCGCCGCGCGCCGGATGCCCGTCGGGGCCGAGCGCGTGCCCGGGCGCCACGGTCCAGAAATAGAGCCAGTGCCAGAGCGGCGGCAGCGGATCCCCGACTTGAAGCGGCGGTGCGGGATCGTCGAGCGCCGCCTGGAGGGCCCGCGCGCGGCGCGGATCGATCACGTCCTCCGCGCTCTGCGTGCGCCCGATCCAGGCGCGCCAGCGCGCCAGGTCGACGGCCGGTCGCGCCGCGGTCACGGTGCGAACTCCAGGCGGATCGCGGCGCCGTGGGCATCCAAGGCGGGCACGGGCCCAATGGCGGGCGTCCCTTCGCTCAGACGCGCGGGCGCCGCCACCAGTTCGGCCGTGCCGCCGGGAATCGCAACCTCCGTGCGGCGCAACTGCGGATGGGCCGCCAGATCGGCCACCGTATTGAGCGCGCCGTAGGCGATATCGGCGGTGCGCAGGCGTGCGACCACCCGGTCCCGGGTGAGCGCGCCGAAGACCGCCTCGATCGCGCGGTCGAGGTCCGCCCGGTTCGCCACCCGCGCCGGGATGTCGGCGAAGCGCGGATCGGTCGCCAGCTCCGGCTGCTTTAGCACCTCGGCGCAGAATCGCGCCCACTCCCGCTCGTTCTGGATCGAAATCACCACCTCGCCGCCGCCGCCCGTCCGGTACGCGCCGTAGGGCGCGATCGAGGGATGGTTGAGGCCGAGCCGCTCCGGCGCCTGGCCGCCATAGACCTGATACAAGAGGGGCACGGTCATCCAATCGGCCATGGCGTCGAACAGCGAGATTTTGATGCCCCGGCCCCGGCCGTCCCGCCGGCGCGCGATGAGCGCCTCCAGGATCGCCATGGTGGCGTACATCCCGGCCGCGATGTCGCAGACCGAAACGCCGACCCGGCCCGGCCCCTCGGGCCGGCCGGTGACCGCGGCCAGGCCGCTTTCCGCCTGGACCAGCAGGTCGTAGGCCTTCATCCGCGCATAGGGCCCGGCCTCGCCGTAGCCGCTGATATCGCAGGTGACGAGCCCGGGATTGCCGCGGCGCAGACGATCGGCGTCGAAACCGGCGCGGGCCGCCGCCCCGGGCATCAGGTTCTGTACGAAGACATCGGCGCGCAGCAGCATGCGCTCGAGCAGCGCCCTATCCGCCGGGTCCTTGATGTCGAGCGCGACCGACTCCTTGCCCCGGTTGAGCCAGACGAAATAGGCGCTCTCACCGGCAACCACCCGGTCGTAGCCGCGCGCGAAGTCGCCCTCCGGCCGCTCGACCTTGATGACCCGGGCCCCGGCATCGGCCAGGCGCGAGGAGCAATAGGGCGCCGCCACCGCCTGTTCGAGGCTCACCACCAGGATGCCGTCGAGCGCGCCGGTCACCGCCGAGGCCCGCTAATACGAGCGCGGCAGGCCGAGCACGTGTTCGGCCAGATACGCCAGGATCAGATTGGTCGAGATCGGCGCGACCTGATAGAGCCGGGCCTCGCGGAACTTGCGCTCGACGTCGTATTCCTCGGCGAAGCCGTAGCCGCCGTGGGTCTGCAGGCACATCTCGGCGGCCGCCCAGGAGGCCTCGGAGGCCAAGAGCTTGGCCATGTTGGCTTGCGCGCCGCAGGGTCTGCCGGCGTCGAAGAGCGCGGCGGCGCGCTTGACCATGAGGTCCGCGGCCTGCATCTGCGCGAAGGCCCGGGCGATCGGGAACTGGACCCCCTGGTTCTGGCCGATCGGCCGGCCGAAGACCTTGCGCGCGCAGGCATAGGCCCGTGCCTTGTCGATAAACCAGCGGGCGTCCCCGATGCACTCGGCGGCGATCAGGATGCGCTCGGCGTTCA
>JBHIDD010000306.1:0-3121 GCA_046759925.1 Kiloniellaceae bacterium | reverse complement strand
CTACCGTAGTCGTCTTCAATCCGCATGTGGCGCTCGTTCAGGCGGCCGAGCCGCACCGCGCCGAAGTACACAGTCCAGATCCCGTCGGCAATCTCCTCCAAGCCGACATACTCACCGACACAGACGGTGGACACGTTCACCCACCGGCTGTTCCACCGAATGCCGCCATTGGCGCTGACGTACCGGACTTCGAACCGATCGGGATACTCCAGTGGCGGCACGCGGTCCGGCATTGGCCGAGGCGACGGCGCGTAGCAGGCGGCCGGGGGCCGTTGGTCGAGCGCTTCGTGCGGACGCTCATGGTTGAACTCCTCCCGAAAGCTATTGAAGCGCCGCTGTTGCGCGGCGAGGCTGCCCGCCGCGGGGCGCGTGGTCTCCGCCTTCAGGGTGCGGTGCATGCGCTCGTGCCGGCCGTTCTGCGCCGGGCGCCCGGGCTCGATGAACTCCGGCAGGATCCCCAGGCGCACCCACCACGCCGAGAGCCTCGACAGCCGACCCAAGGTCGGCGTCGCGAACGGCACACCGTTGTCGGTGCGAATCCGCGTCGGCAGCCCGTACTCTTTGAACAGGCGCGTGAAAATCGGCTTGGCCTCCGCGACGGCCGTCGAGCCCAGCGCCTGGCAGCCCAGGAGATACCGGCTGAACCCATCCGCCACGGTGAGCGGGTAGCAGTACTGGCCGTCGCCCGTCCGAAACTGCCCCTTGTAGTCGGCGCTCCACATGTCGTTCGGCGCGAGAATCAGGCTCGTCGGCTTCCCGGGATGGCCGATGCGCCGGCGCTGGCGCCGGATGGGCACCATCCCATGCCGCTTCAGGATGTCACACGCCGTGGACCGGCCTGGAAGGATCCAGCGCGGATGCTGCTTGTGCAGCAGCGCGAGGAGCTTCTTGCCGCCCCACTGCGGGTGCCGGCGCCGGGCGTCCAGGATCGCGCTTACGATCTCCTCGGACGTCTGATTCGGCGAGCCCCGCGGCCGGCGCGAGCGCTCCTCCAGGCCGGCTGGCCCATACTTCAGATAGCGGTCGATCCACTTGTACCCCGTCTTGCGCGAGACGCTATAGAGCTCGCACAGCTCCGTGATCGACAACGCTTTGCGAAGATGGTCGGCGACGAACTGCGTCCGTTGGTCCATGGGTGACATCTCCTTCCACGGCATGGGCACCTCCTTTGTGCCCTGCCAGTGTCTCGGGTGTTACCCATGTCCACCGACTAAATTGTTACCTATGTGTCCGGACCATACCCACGTGCCAGATAACAACGCGCTCGACCGGACCGCTGGTTCGCCTTCGCTCGCCGCGGCCGGTCAACGCGGACGTTAGGAAGCGCGAGACAACAGACCCATGCCAATCGCTTCTCTCGACGTTATCGCCCGCTACTTGGCGTCCTATCTCGAGGCCTATCGGCAGGAGTACGCCTCGTTCGTGTCGCCCGCGCCCCATGGCGGTGGCTATCCGCCACTGCCCGTTTCGCCCTACCTGTACACCTCACGACTACTCTGCTTCGTTGCGCGTGATGGGTATGCTGTGGCCGACTTCTCCAGGGAACCGGAGTACAGATGGGAAATAGCGGGCGGCCCGGCCCTTCTTCCCGACTTTCCCGAGTCCCGTACCCCGGGGGAAATCGTGTCCCTTCTAAAGGCGCAGGGCATCTGGGGAAAGCCCATCGGCCTCTACCGGCTCGTAGCAAAGGGCGGTATTCCAGACGAGGTCTGGCGAGGCGATCTCGGCCGACTGACCGCGTTAACAGAGTTGAGCAGCGGCGGTACAACGATTCAGGTCGAGCAGCGTGATATCGACTGGCGCTCGCTCGTCCAGCGACTGACGTTCGGGGCTTACGATCTCATCTTGGACGTCAAGCTGCCTGATCCGCAGTCCCCGTTCTGGCGGCCGCATATCACTCGCGATCTCGGCTTCGCTCCTGCGGACCGGAGTAACAGGCGATTCTGCCATTACCTGGAGCTCTCCCCACATCTCGACGAAGCGGCCTGGGATGAGCGCAGTATTCCAATCCGCGTGGCCGTCGATCTGCGGCGCGACTTTGCCCAGGCATTCGCAATGCAGCCGCACGGCCAGGGTGGCACCATATCCTTCGGTGCACCGACGCTGTGGATCGAGCGCTTTCATGACCGCCTCCGCCTATTGGCGGAAAAGATTGCACAGTTCGCCGCGCTCCTTGCAGAAACACCTGACGCGGATGAAGCGGTATTCCATACGTTTCTGCAAGAGACTCCAATTCTCCTCGATGTGTATGGTGACGTGAGAAGCAAGCCGAAGTTCGTTTATCCGCCCGGCGCCTCGCCGCTCGGCAAGGAGTACGTCGAGCCAGACTTCGTCGTTCGATACATAGGTAACAGCTATAAGCTGGTTGAGATTGAGCGGCCGTCGAAGGCCCTCGGGACCGGGCACGGGGAGGCACGAGCCGGTGTCACGCAGGCCGCCTTCCAGATCGCCGAATGGAAGACGTACATTCAGAAGCATTACGATCTGATTAGTGGTGAGTTCCCGGGTATCGCCGTCGACAACCGCACGATGATTCTGATCAGCCGTTCCCGAGAAGAGAGCGTTGGCCACGGGCGCAGAGTCGACGAGTATCTAGAGTTGGTGAAGAATCAGCTGGCAGTGGACGAGGTCCTTACGTACGATTACCTTCTTCAGCGAGCCGAAGCCGCGTACGCGCGCCTTGCGGCGCTGGCCCCAGCGGCAACGTAGTTGTGGCGCTTCCTAACAAACGCGTCGAGCGGGCCGGCACGATCCGTTGGGGCCAAGGCGAACGTGTCGCGCCGACCGCTCACGCGCAGCGTTAGGCGACTGGTAGGAACGGAACGTGAGCTTTCACACAGACTGGGAAGGACTCGCGGCTCGGATCGAAGGGCTACTGGACGCAAGTCGGTTGTTCTTTGAGTCCTTATCGTCGGTCGGTAGTGATTATCATGGGGTTTCGAACTCGCATGTGATTCCTGCTGCGTGCGCCGTCCTTTCTGACCTAGAGCAGTTCTCGAAGTCCTACCAACAGGTTCTTCCGGCGCTGGCATGTCAGGCGCTGTCGCCTGCCTCAGAGGTTGCCGATCACTCCAGGGCCGTCCGTAGCTCGTCAAAGCTTTTCACCACGAGATCCGGCTTT
>JBHIDD010000305.1:0-3143 GCA_046759925.1 Kiloniellaceae bacterium | reverse complement strand
TCTAATCCCGCGGCCCGGGCGGGTTCGGGTCCGGAAGAGGAGGCCAAGCCTTTCAATGGCTTGCCGGGCACCGCCCGGTCCGGCCTTCCGCTTGGCCCGGAGGCATGGGGCCGGAGTGCGCGGCCCGGAGAGCCTTGGGTGCCGGCGAGGCCCGGAACACCATCGCCCCGCCGAGACCGGGCGGGGCGATGACATGAACAAGGGTGATCGGTCGTGGAGAGCGCTTCTGGAATCCAGCCCCTATAATGCCTGATTTCGCCGGGCCATTCTGTGTTAATATTGTGACATGAGCTTGCAAGCCCAGATTCCGAAGCCGCCGAAGGACCCGCCGCCGGAGCCCATCCGCAAGCCGAACGGCGAGTCGCCGGAGGATCCGCTGGAGCCGCCGGACGAGCGGCCGCCCCCGGCGGAGCCGGACCCGCCGTACGAGCGGCCGCCCGAGCCGCCGCCCGCGGCCCGGCACTGATCGCGGGCGTCCCGAAACGGACGCGAATTCCGGGCCCCGGCGCGGGAATTCTCCGGACCGGCTTCGTGGTCCGCGCGGCGCCGGACCCCGAGTCCGGCAACAGCCGCTCTCCCGTGCGAGCCGCCCGTTTTGCGCGGCCGGCTTGCTTGGCCTGACGCCGCGACATCTGGTAAAGTCCGCGCCCGTCTCGTGAGGCCGCGCGAGCCAGCGGGAATTCTCGAAGCGCCCGTTCGAGCGACGGGCCGGGGGAGCGGGGGGCAGTTGGCACATTCGATCAGTCTAGCTCTGGTCCTCTTCGGCCTGTGGCTCTTGCTGTCCGGACATTCCGAGGCCCTGTTGCTGGCGCTCGGCGTCGTCTGCTGCCTCGCGGTCGTCCTGATCGCCCGGCGCATGGACGTGATCGACCGCGAGGGCCATCCGATCCACCTCGGCTGGCGCGCGCTGGTCTACTGGCCCTGGCTCGCCTGGCAAATCGTCGAGGCCAACATCGACGTGGCCCGGCGCATCGTCGATCCAAGCCTCCCCGTTAGCCCGCGGCTCATCCGGGTCAAGACCAGCCAGGGCAGCGAACTCGGCCAGGTGATCTACGCCAACTCGATCACGCTGACGCCCGGCACCGTCTCGGTGCAGGTGGCCGAACGCTCGATCCTGGTGCACGCCCTCGCCGCGGCGCCGGCGGCGGGCCTGAAGGCGGGCGAAATGGACCGCCGGGTAACCGCCATGGAGGGGCTCGCCCGCCAAGCCGGCGGCGGCGCGCAGACATGATGTTCGCGGCGGCAACGGCGGCGATCCTGGTGACCATGGGACTCGCGCTGGCCCGCGCCCTGCTCGGACCGACGATCTACGACCGGGTGCTGGCGGTGAACATGTTCGGCACCAAGACAATGCTCTTGATCGCGGTCCTGGGTTTCCTGACCGGGCGCCCGGACTTCCTCGACATCAGCCTGGTCTATGCGCTGATCAACTTCATCGGCACCATCGCCGTGCTCAAGTTCCTCAAGTTCGGCGATCTCGGCACCCCGGGCGACGGCGAGAGCGAGACGGAGCGGTAATGGAGGCCCTGCTCGACATCCTGAGCTGGGGCCTGCTCGGCGCCGGCGCGGTCTTCTCGATCATCGGCGGCGTCGGGCTGATCCGCCTGCCCGACGTCTACGCGCGGCTGCACGGCGTCGGGGTCACCGATACGCTCGGCGCCGGGCTGATGCTCATCGGCCTCATGGTCCAGGGCGGCTTGAGCCAGGTGACCGTCAAGCTGGCCCTTATCCTCGTATTCCTGCTCTACACCAGCCCGACCTCGAGCTACGCGGTGGCCAATGCGGCGTTCCGGAGCGGGCTGGAACCGGTCGTCGGCGGAAAGGACGGCGAAAAATCGCGGACGTAGTCGACATTGTGCTGCTTGCCTTCCTGGCGGCGATCGCGCTCGGCATCCTGCGCCTGCGCAACCTCTTCGCCGTGGTCATGCTCGGCGGCATCTACAGCCTGGTCTCGGCCGGGCTGTTCGTGAACCTGGACGCCGTGGACGTCGCCTTCACCGAGGCCGCGGTGGGCGGCGGGATCGCCACCATGCTGATTCTGGGCACCCTCGCGCTCACCACCGACAGGGAGAAGCCGCCGGAGACGAGGCTGCCGCTCCTGCCGCTCGTCATCGTGCTCGCCACCGGCGCGGCGCTCATCTACGGCACGCTCGACATGCCGCGCTACGGCGACCCGGCGGCGCCGAGCCATCGGCACGTGGCGCCCCGCTATATCGAGGACTCGCCAAAGGAAACCGGCATCCCGAACATCGTCACCTCGGTGCTGGCGAGCTACCGCGGCTACGACACCCTGGGCGAGCTTACGGTGATCTTCACCGCCGGGGTCGGCGTCATGCTGTTGCTCGGCGCCGGCCGGCGCCGGCCACGCGACAAGCGGGAGGGCGGCGAATGAGGCGCCATCTGGTCCTCAGGGTCACCACCAAGCTGCTCATGCCTTTTATCCTGCTGTTTGCGCTCTACGTGCAGTTTCACGGCGATTTCGGGCCCGGCGGCGGGTTCCAGGCGGGGGTGATCTTCGGCGCCGGCTTCATCCTTTATACGCTCATCTACGGCGTGGACAACGCGCGCCGGGTGGCGCCGCCTAAGGTGACCCGCATGCTGGTCGCCATCGGCCTCATGCTTTATCTCGGGGTCGGCTACGCCGGCTTGGCGCTCGGCGGCAAGTTCCTCGACTACGACGTGCTCGCCCACGACCCGCTGGAAGGCCAGCACCTGGGCATCCTGCTCATCGAGCTCGGCGTCGGGATTACCGTGGCCGCGACCATGGTCACCATCTTCGTCGCCTTCGCCGGCCGGCGGCGGCGTTAGGCCGTGGACGTTCCGGGCCTCTACAACTACTGGATCGTCATCGTGTTGATGATGACCGGCTTCTACGTGGTCATCTCGCGCGCCAACCTGGTCAAGAAGGTCGTCGGGCTGACGATCTTCCAGACCTCGGTCTTCATCCTCTACATCAGCATGAGCAAGGTCAAGGGCGGCACCGCGCCGATCTTCACCGAAGGCGCCAGCCTTTTCACGAACCCCCTGCCGCACGTGCTGATCCTGACCGCGATCGTGGTGGGCATCTCCACCATCGCGCTGGCCCTGGCGCTGGTCGTGCGCATCAAGGAGGCCTACGGCACGGTCGAGGAGGACGAGATCCA
>JBHIDD010000304.1:0-3145 GCA_046759925.1 Kiloniellaceae bacterium | reverse complement strand
CGCGGCATCCTGGTCCGAGGCACGGCCGGCTACGGCCTGCCGGACTGTCTGCGCGTCACCATCGGGATCGAGGAAGACATCCGCGCCGCGGCCGGGGCGCTCGCCGATTTCATGGCCGGCGCCAAGGCCGGAGCGCGGGCATGAGCGCAAAGACCGCCAAGGCCCCCCTGTTCCAACGGGTCGCGCTGATCGGCGTCGGGCTGATCGGCTCGTCGCTGGCCCGCGCCCTGCGCCGCGGCGGTCTGTGCCGACATATCGCCGGCTGCGTCCGTTCGGCGCAGAGCCGTGCCAAGGTCATCGAGCTCGGCCTTGCCGACAGCATGCACGAGGCGCCGGGCGATGCCGCCGAGGGCGCCGATCTCGTGGTCCTGTGCACGCCGCTCGGCACCTATGACGACCTGGCCCGGGCGATCGCCCCGCGCCTCGAGCCGGGGGCCATCGTCACCGACGTGGGCTCGGTCAAGCAGGCGGTGATCCGCGACGTGGGCCAGCACCTGCCGGACGGCGTGCACTTCGTGCCCGGCCACCCGATCGCGGGCACCGAGCATTCCGGGCCGGAGGCCGGTTTCGCCGAGTTGTTCGACGGCCGCTGGTGCATCCTGACCCCGCCGCCGGGGACCGACGCCCGCGCCGTGGACAAGATAGCCGAGATGTGGCGCCGCTGCGGCTCGATGGTCGATATCATGGACCCCCTGCACCACGATCAGGTGCTGGCCATCACCTCGCACCTGCCGCACCTGATCGCCTACACCATCGTCGCGACCGCGGACGACGTGGAGCAGGGCATCCGCGACGAGGTGGCCAAGTTCTCGGCCGGGGGCTTTCGCGACTTCACGCGCATCGCGGCCTCCGATCCGATCATGTGGCGCGACGTCTTCCTCACCAACCGCGCGGCGGTCCTCGAGATGCTGCAGCGCTTCTCGGAGGACTTGACCGCCCTGCAACGCGCCATCCGCTGGGGCGAGGGCGACAAGCTGGAGGCGATGTTCCGCCGCACCCGCGGGCTGCGCCGCAAGGTGATCGAGGCGCATCAGGCCGGGACCTTCGATCCTAGAGAACCGGAGAAATCCGGAATAGTGGCGCCGGTCCCAGATAAAGCAGGCCGTCCTGAAGAGTGATCGGCAGCTCGATCAGCTTCGCGCCGGTCTCGTCCTTCGTGCCGGGCAGCGCAAGCAGCATCACTTTGATGCCGAGCGCCTCGCCGGACTCGATCAGGCCCCGGTCGGCGAGCGCGTCGATCGTCCGGGGCAGGCCGGCCAGGCGCGCGGTGAAGGCCGCTTCCGGCCGCAACGCCCGGTCCAGAGTCGCGGTGCCGTCGGCCATCAGCGTCAGCGGCCCCCAACGCAGTTCCAGCGCATGCACCTCCAAGGTGCCGCCGGCGTCACGCCAGCGCGCCAGCGACTCCGCGGGCCGCCCGGGCGGGACGGCGCCCAAGAGCGTGGCGTCGAAGGCCAGACGTTCGATGGTGTCGCCCAGCGGGCTGCCGGTTCCCTCGGGCAGCGTCACGCCGGAGGACGCCCCGGCCAGGAGCAAGGACCGGTCCCCGGTGCCTGCGACGGCCGGCGGCCGCCTGGTCAGGCCGAATCGTGCGGCGGCGGCGCGCAGCGTCCGGCCCGCCCCGTCGCGCAGGCTGAGGCCCGCCGCCTCGAGCACCAGGGCCTTGATCCGGCCGCCGCGGCCCAGGCGAACGAGGCCACGTGCCGCCTCGGCGTCCAGGGTCAGGCGCCGCCTCCGGCCCTGCCAATCCGCGCTCATCGACTGCCGCCGCGGCAGGGTGAGGTGAATGGTCCGCGGCGCCCAAAGCGCCGCCTCGCCGGTGATCTCGCTGCCCGACCAGCGCCAGCCCTGCGGCGCGGCGATCCGCGGCGCGGCGAGGCGGGCGGTCAGCTTGACGGGGAAGCCGCCGACCTCCGGCCCGCCATAGGCGATGTCGTAGCCCAAGGCCCGCTGCCGCTCGGTCCAACCGGCGATGCCGCGGGCGAGCCGGTCCGCCGCCCAGACCCAGTAGAGCGCGAGCGCGGCGCCGGCGAGCAGGAGGACAAGCAAGCCGGCGATGAGCGGGGAGCGCGGGCGCATGGGGAATTCGGGCGGTCGGGAACCGAAGCCAGCGGATGCGATTGGCCCGCCGATCATAGCCGCGGGCCAAGCATCTGTCCCCCGCCTTTGTCTGCGGGTATCGTGCCGAAAAAAAAGGCGATTCGATGGTGTCGAGCCGGCGTAAGCAGGTCATGCACCACAGAGACGCAGAGGCAGCAGAGTTACTGCACAGAGAAAGATATCCCGGGGCCGTGATTTCTCCGCTGTCGGCTCTCTGTGTCTCTCTGTGTCTCTGTGGTTATTACGCTATGATCGTCCAAGACTTTGTGATCTCTATATAAGGAGCTGGCTTTCCAGGGCGAAGATCGGAGCGCTCATGGGTAGTACCCTCTCCGTCTCTGCGGGTCCACGGCCTTGAGCCGATCCGGCCGTGTCAAGACGCCGCTCGAGCCGCCACCGGGCGCGGACTTCTGGGTCTTCGGCTACGGCTCGCTGCTATGGCATCCCGGATTTCCCCACCTGGAGGTGCGCCGCGCGCGGCTCTACGGCTTTCACCGGCATTTCTGCGTCTATTCCCACGTCTACCGCGGCACGCCGCACCGCCCCGGCCTGGTGCTCGGACTCGACCGCGGCGGCTCCTGCGCGGGGCTCGTCTACCGGGTCCCGGCCGCCGAAGCCCAGGGCGCGATCGACTACCTCTACGAACGGGAGATGGTGACCGAGGTCTACGCGCCCCGCTGGCTGGGCCTGCGCACCGCGCAGGGGCCGCTGAGCGCCATGGCTTTCGTGGTCGATCGGGCGCACGCGCAATACGCCGGGCGGCTTCCGCCCGGCGAGATCGTCGAGCTGATCATCCAGGGAACCGGTCGGCACGGGCCGTGTCTCGAGTACCTGGACAACACCGTGCGCCATCTGGCGGCGCTGGGCCTCGGCGACCGATCGCTCGAACGCCTGCTGCGCCTGGTCCGGGCGCGGCTGGGCGAGTGAGGCGGCGCAACGCTCTAGGCCCTGTACTCATAATTTGAAGGTCCGCTTCCGGCCCCATAACGGGCCTTTAGACCGAACTTTACCCCCGAATTGCGGGTCAAGTCATTGATTTGTTGGAAAG
>JBHIDD010000303.1:0-3166 GCA_046759925.1 Kiloniellaceae bacterium | reverse complement strand
TTGCGCTTGTGCGGCATGGCCGAGGAGCCCTTCTGGCCGGGCGCGAAGTATTCCTCGGCCTCGCGCACCTCGCTGCGCTGAAGATGGCGGACCTCGATGGCGAGGTTTTCGATCGAGCTGGCGATCACGCCCAAGGTTGCGAAGAAGGCCGCATGGCGGTCGCGCGGGATCACCTGGGTCGAGATCGGCTCGGCGCCGAGGCCCATCTTCTCGGCGACGTATTGCTCGACGTAGGGGTCGATGTTGGCGAAGGTCCCGACCGCCCCGGAGACGGCGCAGGTGGCGATCTCCTCGCGCGCCCGGGTGAGCCGTTCGCGCCCGCGCCGGAAGGCGGCGTAGTGCGCGGCCAGCTTGAGCCCGAAGGTCGTGGGTTCCGCGTGGATGCCGTGGCTGCGCCCCAGGCAAAGCGTGTCCTTGTGTTCCAGGGCGCGCGCCTTGAGGGCGGCGAGCACGCGGCCGAGTTCGGCGAGCAGCAGGTCGCTGGCTTGGGCGAGCTGGACCGCCAGGCAGGTGTCCAGCACGTCCGAGGAGGTCATGCCCCGGTGCACGAAGCGCGCCGGTTCGCCCACGTGCTCGGCCAAGTTGGTGAGGAACGCGATGAGGTCGTGGCGGGTCTGGCTTTCGATTTCCTCGATCCGGGCGACCTCGAAGGCGCCGCGCTCCCACAG
Organism: Kiloniellaceae bacterium; assembly: GCA_046759925.1. GTDB lineage: Bacteria > Pseudomonadota > Alphaproteobacteria > Kiloniellales > J153 > JBHIDD01. The sequence continues at coordinate 2,498 of JBHIDD010000303.1, read as the reverse complement.
GGCCTTGGCGGCTTCCCTCGGCACCACGCCGAGTTCGGCCTGGGCGTCGAGCGCGTGGGCCTCGATCTCGAACCAGATGCGGAAGCGGGTCTCCGGCGCCCAGATGCGGGCCATTTCGGGGCGGCTGTAGCGCGGGATCATGGGGCCTCGCGGGGCGGGTCGCAAGCCGAAGCAACTGCGGGAAGTGCGCCGGCCAAGCAAGCCAAGGCCGGAGCCGCCTGTCAACTCCTCGAGCCGGCCTTGCCCGGTTATACCGGGACGCGACGCATCCCGGACCCCCCGTCGTGGTCAGCCAAGCCGGCCGGCGGAGCCGCCCATGAACGACAGGTCAAGACCGGCATCGTCGGCAGCGTGATCGCGGCGATCTGCCGTTTCACGCCGGCTTCGGTGGTGCTTGTCGGCGCGCCCGGACGCACGTCGGCTCGCTCGACGCCGGCCGGCGCTCAGTGGAGCCGCCGCGCCGCGGGCCTTCGCTCCGCGTCCGGATCGGTCCGGGCGTCGGGCGTGCCGTCGGACGCGGCCGCGCGGTAACCGGCCGGGTCGGCGCCGGCGAAGGCCTTGAACGCGCGCGAGAAATGGCTGCGGCTGGCGAACCCGACGCGGCCGGCGATGGTCTTGACCGGCAGGTCGGTGGCGATCAGCAGTTCGGCGGCGCGGCGCAGCCGCACCTCCTTGAGGAAACCCATGGCGGTCCGGCCGAACGCCTCCTTGAAGCGCTCGGCAAAGGTGGCGCGACTCATCCCCGCGATGTCGGCCAGGCTCTGCAGCGTGAAAATGGCGTCGGGCCGATCCAGCATGGCCGCGATCGCCCTGCCGAGCTGCGGATGCCCGAGGGCGGCGAGCCAGGGTGCCCGGCCTTCTCCGCTCTCCCAGTGACGGCGGAGCAGCACGATGAGGCATTGTTTCATGAGCACCTCGGCCAGCGTCTTCGTGCCGGGCCGCGGCGCCGCCAGCTCGTCCAGCAGCCTGTGGAAGGGCTCTTGGAACGCGACATCGGTCGCGACGCTCTCCACCAGGGGGCTGCGCAAATAATCGAACGTGCCGACGATCTGACGGTGGGTCGCACGCACCGTGCCGCACGCCATGAGGATGCCCGGCGCGCCCGAGCCCACGGTCGCCCATTCCCACCCCCCGGGAAGCGGTCGGCACTCGGGCGCGGGCAGCGTCATGCCCCTTTCCCGGCCGCAACTCACGACCAGGCAGACGGCCGGCGGCATGATGATCACCGTGTGGGGCGCCAAGGCGATTGCCGGCCCGGTCATCGGCCGCGCCACGCCCTCGCCCGAAAGGATGTAATGGATCGACACGGTCCGGTCCTCATCGAGGACGAAACTCGCCTCCCGGCGCACCTCGCAGATGGCGAAGGCGTCGATCGAAACGTCCAGTCCGCGAAGGAGCCGGTCGAGCAGCATGAGTCCGCGTCCAAGAATCCCTGGCCGACGGCTGGGCACCAATCGTCGACCATTCGGCACGCTTTTCTGTCGAGAATGAGTATAGCGCATGCCGAGTTTCGGGCAACGCGTGGGCGGCGATCGCGGATGCCAATCACGAGCGCGGCAAACACGGTCTCGCAAGTTGTCAAGCCTGAAACGTCCACGGCGGAGATTCCGGAAGCCGGCGCCGGTCCCGCCGCGGTCGAGGACTTGTGGTTTTCTCGCCTGCGGTATGGACCGCAGCGGATGGCATCGACCGGCGTGGCCGCACGTGCCGGCGCGGTGTGCGTTGCGAAACTGAATTTCGCGGATCGAATAAAGGGAGGGTCAATCGATGAAGGTTCGGCAGAACGTGAACGTTGAGAAGCTGGAGGAGTTCCGGAGCTTCCTTTCCAACAACCCCGACAAGGGCAAGCTGCATCTCGAGGCGAAGGCCATCTACGAGGGCCAAGCCGGCCGGAGCACGATTCATGTCGGCCGTTACGCGGTGGACGATACCACCGTCGACCGCCCGACCCGCCACTACACCTTCCCCTTCGGCGCCTGGCGCGAGGTGGAAGACATGATCGGCATGGCGGGGCCGACCGATCGCATGGAGCCCGTGGAGATGGCGTTGGCCTCCACGGCGGCCTGTCTGATCAACTCGATCACCTTGAACGCGGCCCGCCTCGGCATCGACACCGAGGGTCTGGAGATCACCGTCCGGACGACCGTCGACCCGCGGGTGCTCTTTGCCATCAAGGGGCCGGAATCCCATGGCTCGTGCCTCGGCACCATCGACTACGACGTCAAGGTGACCGGCGAGGTGAGCGACGAGGACATCGAAACCATCCGGAAGCTCTGCCAGCACTCGCCGGTCCACGGCATGATGGCGGAAACCATCAACTTGACCGGCCGGGTCGCGCGGGCCTGAATCTTGGCGCGGCGGCCCGCCCACCGGGCCCCCCCGCCCCTGCGGGCGGGGCCGAGCCGCCCGTAGGGGCGCCTCCCCCTCCACAGGCAGAGGCGAGGAGTACCACCAGGGCGAGGGCCGTGAGCGGAGCCAGCCAGAAGATACCGCGGCCT
>JBHIDD010000302.1:0-3190 GCA_046759925.1 Kiloniellaceae bacterium | reverse complement strand
GCTGAACGCCGGGCATGCCTTCGGCGAGACCGCCGAGATATCCTCGGAGATCGGCGCCTATACGGTGCCGCCGGCGAAAATCCCGCCGGGCCTTTACCGCAACGTGACCGGGACCGAGGCGATGGCCTGGGGCTTGCTCACCGGGGCTTCGCTCGCCGGCCTGAAGCTGGTGTTCTGCTCCTACCCGATCACCCCGGCCTCCTCCGTCCTGCATATCCTGGCCCGGCTCAGGGACTTCGGGGTGACGACCTTCCAGGCGGAGGACGAGATCGCCGCCGTCTGCACGGCGATCGGCGCCTCCTATGCCGGCGCCATGGGGGTGACGTCCACCTCGGGCCCGGGAATGGCGCTCAAGACCGAGGGAATCGGCCTGGCGATCGCCGCCGAGTTGCCGCTCATCGTGGTCGACTCCCAGCGCGCCGGCCCCTCGACCGGGATGCCGACCAAGACCGAGCAGTCGGACCTCCACCAGGCGGTGTTCGGCCGCAACGCCGACAGCCCGCTGGCGGTCATCGCGGCGCGCTCGCCGGCCGATTGCTTCGACACGGCGATCGAGGCGGTGCGCCTCGCGACGAAGTACATGACGCCGGTGATCCTGCTCAGCGATGGCTATATCGCCAACGCCTCGGAACCCTGGGCCCTGGCCGACGTGCAGGCCCTGCCGAGGTTCCCGGTTCAGTTCCGTGACGATCCGGAGGGTTTCCACCCCTTCCTGCGCGACGGGGCGACCCTGGCGCGGGCCTGGGCGGTTCCCGGCACGCCGGGCCTGGAACACCGGATCGGCGGACTCGAAAAGGACGCCGACAGCGGGCACATTTCCTACGATCCGGCGAACCACCACCGGATGACCGAGCTGCGTGCGGCGAAAATCGCCGGAATCGCGGACGAGATCCCGGCGCAGGGCGTGGAGCAGGGGCCGGACGCGGGTCACCTGGCCGTGGTGGGCTGGGGTTCCACCTACGGCCCGATCAGCCGGGCGGTCGGCAACCTGCGCGACCAAGGTCGCGAGGTCGCGCACATTCACCTGCGCCATATCGCGCCGCTGCCGAACAACCTGGGTGACCTGCTGCGCCGTTACGACCGGCTCCTGGTGCCGGAGATGAACATGGGTCAGCTGGTCACCCTGCTGCGGAGCCGGTACCTGCTGCCAGCCGAAGGCCTCAACAACATAACCGGCAAGCCGTTCCGGATCGCCGAGATCGAAGCGGCGATCCGCGGCCGACTGGAGAACTGAGATGAACCTGGCAACGCCCCTGGAAAAGCCGAGCCCCAAGGACTACGCCTCCGACCAGGAGGTGCGCTGGTGCCCGGGTTGCGGCGACTACGCGATCCTCAAGGCGGTGCAGCGCACGTTGGCCGACCTGGACGTGCCGCGGGAGAAAATCGTCTTCGTCTCCGGGATCGGCTGCGCCGCGCGCTTTCCCTATTACATGTCGACCTACGGCTTCCACACCATACACGGCCGTGCCCCGGCCATTGCCACCGGGATCAAGCTGGCCAATCCGGACCTCGACGTCTGGGTCGTGACCGGCGACGGCGATGCCCTGGCGATCGGAGGCAACCACCTGTTGCATGTCCTGCGTCGCAACGTCGATCTGCAGATCCTGCTGTTCAACAACGAGATCTACGGTCTGACCAAGGGCCAGTATTCGCCGACGTCGCATCCCGGCACGCGCTCGCCCTCAACGCCGGCGGGCTCGGTCGAGTCGGCCGTCTCGGCGGCGGCCTTCGCGCTCGGCTCGGGGGCGCGCTTCGTCGCCCGCTCGGTCGATACGCTGCAGAAGCATTTGCCCGCGGTGCTCGCCCGGGCGCACGCCCACAGGGGCGCTTCCTTCGTCGAGATTTTCCAGAACTGCATCGTGTACAACGACGGTGTCTTCGGCTCGTTCACCGAGCGCGAGGTCGCCGCGGATGCACAGCTCCACGTCGAGCACGGCAAGCCGCTGGTCTTCGGCCGGGAGCGCGAGAAGGGCCTCCGGCTGAAGCCCGGAACCGTGGAGCTCGAGGTGGTGCGCGCGGGACGGGGCGGGGTGAGCGAAGCGGACCTCTTGATCCACGACGAGACCAGCCGGACGCTCGCCACCATGCTGGCGGCGATGGAGCCGCCCGCCATGCCGGTCGCGCTCGGCGTGCTCTATTGCGAACCCGCGCCCAGCTACGAGCGGCGCATCGCGGGCCAGCCGGGCGCCGCGGCACGCGGCGATCGGCAAAGCACCGCGGCCGATCTGAACGCCCTCCTGCGCCAGGGCTATACCTGGACGGTCGGCGTGTAGAGGCGCCCGCGGCGTCGGACGCCCCGGCGGTCGAACGTTGGGCTCCGCCCGGCTGCGCCGGGCCGCTAAACGATCCGCTTCAAAAGTTTGCGGAACTGCGCCTGCTCGTCGGGCGCGAGCGGCGCCAGGATGTCGCGGCTCACCGTCTCGATCCCGTCGAGCAATCTTTCTATCGTATCGTGTCCGGCCGGCGTGAGCCGCAGCATGGTGCGGCGCCGGTCCGTCGGATCGGGCCGGCGTTCGATGAAGCCGCGATCATAAAGGCGCCGGATCACGCCCTGGATCGTCGCCGGATCCATCGCGGTCAGACGGCCCAATCGGTTCTGTGAGAGCTGGCCCCTCTCGTGGAGCCGGGCCATGGCGAAGAACTGTGTCGGTGTAAACCTGTCGTCCGCCAGCGCGGACGTCAGGGTCGCCGAAGCGCGCTGATGGGCGCGGCGTATCAAGTGCCCAACCTGTTCGTCGAGAACAAAGCCGTCGGAGCGGTTTGGTCGCCTGGTTGTCGGTGTTTCCGCCGATTGCCGCAATGTCCTGCCCCTGTCAGTCGCCATCCCAGCCCGGCCAACCTTACCACCCCTCTACGCGTTGCAGTATAAAATTTGCCACGACTGGTATAATTACTAGCCCAATCGGTTCGGGTGCGCCAGACGATAGCAGGAATACTTTCTCAGGTCCAGAGATTGATTTGATCGAACAGGGGCGAGTCTTCAACCCCGGCCAACGCATCGGTAAACCACCCCGATGCGACCAGGTCCTGAATCGCGCCGATGTCGGGGCCCATCGGCCGGTCCCGGTCGAGGAAGGCGACCCGCGCGCGCAGCGCGGCCATGGCCTCCTGGAGGCGCGGGCTCGTTTTCAGGGGGCGCCGCAGGTCGATGCCCTGGGCGGCCGCCAACAGCTCGATGGCGACGATGTGG
>JBHIDD010000301.1:0-3208 GCA_046759925.1 Kiloniellaceae bacterium | reverse complement strand
AATCAGCGACCCTCTGCGATGCCCAAAAAATATCGCGGAGCGATTTAGTGCTTTGGCTAGACCCGGACCATTGGGTGCCGTGTCGCGCACGTCTGAAAATTACCTCCGAGCCGGCATCATTGGATCCAGGCTATCGCCCGGGCAATCCCATTTATGAGTTCACGGCTTAGGCGATTTTGCATCGGATGAGCCGGCCGGGAGTTATGGGTCAGTCTGGCGCGGCGCCGCGCCTTCGCGCTGGCGGGGCCGCGCCGGATGCGCCACACTGTCGGCGATGACCACCGAGCTCGTCGCCTGGCTGATCGTGATCCTCGGCTTCGGTCTGCCGCTCCTCCAGGTCGCGGCCTCGCCGAAGAGCGGACCCTGGAGGCCGCCGCCCGGATCGCGCTGTCCGCTCGGGCCGCGGGTGGGGTGGCTCGTGATGGTCCTGTTTCTGGGGCCGATCGGCTGGCTGCTTTACCTGCGCGCGCGCGCCAGGGCCAAGGGCAGCCGTGGACCGCGTGGGGCCGGGTAAGGTCCCGGCGCCTCGCGGATGTCTAGCTCTTGAAGAAACCCTCGGCCCCGGCGAGGTAGCTTTTCTTGGCCTCGATCTTGGCCCTGACCCGTTCGGCCTCGGCCTCCAGTTCGCGCAAGTACCCTTCCAGTTCCGCGACCCCCATGTTGTCGAGATCCTTGGGTTGCGGCCGCTTGTTCCGCGGCTCGAGATCCTCGATATCCATGCGCCGGCCTCCAGCATCCCTGTCTTGCCCGTTCGGGACCGGTATAATATACCAACCGTCCTTGATATTGACCCGTTTCATGGGAGCAAATCGGTTCGTCCGGCCCGACTGGCAAACAGGGCGCGGCGCGAAGCGCGATCACGGCGACATCGGGCAAGCGCCGCCCAAAACCCGCCTGGGGAACCCGGCGGCGCCGATTTGCCGCACCGCAGGCCGGGTGCTTTTCGGCGCCAGAGGCGTCGGGCGTTGCCTGAAGTGTCCCTCAACTACGGCGCAACGCGCTCCTCATCTGGCGACCAAAAATCGCCGCGGTGAAATGGGTCAATATCAGGAGCGGTTAATATACAGCCGCCGGGTCAAGAAAGCCCGGGGGAGGCCCCTGCGCCGTGATCGGAACCCCGGGCCGGGCCCGGGCCGCAAGACGGGACACATGATGCGCCTCATCCCGAAGGTTGCGGCGGCTAAGCAGGTTTTCGAAACCCCGCCCACACCTCGTGTGGGCGGGGTTCGCAAAACCTGCAGGAGTCTTAAGGGCTTGCAGAGTGATCCTGGCCCGGCCATTCGTGGCCGGATCAAGTTCACTCTGCTTAGCGCCGGCCGCCGGCGCGAAGCCGGAACAGACGGTCGGGCAGATCGAGCAGAGCGCCAACCGTTTTTCCCACCCTGCCGCCGACCTTCAGCACCTCGGCGATGCGCCGCTCGAGGAAGGACCAGGTCTCGGCGTTGCCTTCCGACCTGTCGTTCAGCCAGAACATGAGCGTCGAGGCGTAGACGCCGGCCAGCAGCAGGCGCTTGGTGTAAAAGTTGTAGTCGGTCGAGGTGTCGCCGGCCGCGTACCAGATCGCATCCACCGTGCGATAAAGACACTTCACGCCCAGGGGCGCATGCTGCGGCAGGGCGAGGAAGGCGAGGCCGCGGCGCACCGCCTCGCGGTCGGGCGCGAGCTGCGTAAGGCGCATGCGCACCGCGGTCACCACCCGCTCGCGCACCTTCATGGCCGGCAGGTCGAGGGTTTCCAGCCTGGCCAGCATTTGGCGGTCGGCCTCCGCACTGAAGAACTCGATCAGCTCCGCCGCGCCGCCGGGAAAGGCGTTGAGCGCCGCCGCCCGGTCCAGGCCGGCGTCCTTGGCGCCCGCCTGCAGCGCGGTCCCGGTCCAGCCGTCGAAAGCGACATGCGGCAGCGTGGCCTTGAGGAGCCTTCGCCGGGTTTGTTCGATGGTCATGGTCTCGCCCCTTGTCCGATCCGTCCCGGGGCCCGAAGCGTCCGGCCCGCCGGGGTCGCCCCGCGGGCGGCTCAGTCCTCTGCCACCTCGGCGCGCGCCCGCGTCGCCAATTCGGAGGTGAAGACCAGCGTCGAGAGATCGGTCATGCGCTGCGGATAAAGGATGCCGTCCAAGTGATCGCACTCGTGCTGGACCACGCGGGCGTGGAATCCCCTGGCCTGGCGCCGAATCTCGCTGCCGTCGAGCGTCAGGCCCCGGTAGCGCACCGCAGTGTACCGCGGCACCCGTCCGGCCAGCCCCGGCACCGACAGGCAGGCCTCCCAGCCGACCGACATCTCCTCGCCGAGCGGCTCGACCACCGGATTGACCAGTACGGTCAGGGGCACGTCATCGGCTCCGCCTGCCGCGCCCTCCGGGTCGTCCTCGCGCCGGGCGCGCTTCACCCCGTTTTGGCCCTGGTCGCGTTGCTGTGCATCGCGGCGGGCGCGGGGGCGTCGGGGGCCATCAACATGTGGTACGAGCGCGACATCGACGCGCGCATGCGGCGCACCCGCTCTCGCCCTCTGCCGGCGGGCCGGATGGCGCCGGGCGAGGCGCTCGGCTTCGGCGTCGTGCTGGCGGCGGGCTCCGTAGTGGTGATGGGCCTCGCCGTGAGTTACGCGGCCGCGGCGCTCTTGGCGCTGACCATCGCCTTTTACGTCTTCGTCTACACCATCTGGCTCAAGCGCCGCACGCCGCAGAACATCGTCATCGGCGGGGCCGCCGGGGCGTTTCCGCCGATGATCGGCTGGGCCGCGGTGACCGGCGCGGTGAGCGTGGAGTCGCTGGCGCTCTTCGCCATTATCTTCTTCTGGACGCCGCCGCACTTCTGGGCGCTGTCGCTTTTCTGCAGCGGCGATTACGCCCGCGCCGGCGTGCCGATGCTCCCCGTCGTGGCGGGGGTGCGCGAGACCAAGAAGCAGATCCTCGTTTACGCCGTCGTGCTGCTTCCGGTGACGCTGGCGCCCTGGTGGCTGGGCATGTCGGGCGCGCTTTACGGGCTTGGCGCAGCACTCCTCGGCCTCGCGTTCGTGGCCTCGGCGGTCAGCCTGTGGTTCGATACCACCGCCCGCAGCGCGAGGGTGATGTTCGGCTTCTCGATCCTGTATCTGTTTCTGCTGTTCGTGCTGTTGATCGCGGACAAGGCGCTGGGAGGCGCGGTCTGACGTGAGGGAGAGGCCACATTTGAGCGATCGGCACAGGCGTCAAGGGTCGAAGAACGTGGCG
>JBHIDD010000300.1:0-3209 GCA_046759925.1 Kiloniellaceae bacterium | reverse complement strand
GGAGCCATCTTGGCTCCCCAGGAGGGGGCGGGCCATCCCATAACTATTTTGAGGGTCTGAAATCGTGGCTTTCCAGAAGATGATCGAGATTCGACATCAATAAAATCAATAACTTAGCAAATCACAAAATTGGCAACCCGACGAATTCCGGCACCAAACAGCCGATCTGGCGAGTTTTTCAACAGCCTCAGCCAAAACCGGATTCTAGTGGCCACGGTATGCTATGCCCGTTGTTGCAGGAAAGAGCGGACTTGTAATGCTAGCAGCAGTAACGACCGAGATTGGCCCATTCCGGTAGTCGACCACCTACCTGAAGGTTGGAGGTTCAAATCCTCCCCCTCGCAACCAACCAACACCCGAGGAAAATCAACGTACGAGCCCGCCATTCGGCGGGCTTTTTACTGCGAAAACTTGTTGCAAATTGATGCTGCTAAGAGCCGCCGGTTTCCTAGCATTTTCAATTAATGGCAAGGATTCCGGCGATGTTAACCTTGACAAAGCAGGCCGTCCCATCGGAGGACTCACATGGGGAATCCCTTACCTCTATAGGCAATCACCCCAGTTTCGTATTTTCAGCTCTCATGGGAGAATCAAAGCATAAATACTAATAAATTAAAATAAGTCCCAGCGCGCTCAGCCTGGTGACGGGCGGGTACCACCAATGTCCTCAGTCTGGGGCTAAAAAAGAAAAATCAACTAAACCGCGTAGGACTCGAAAACCTGTCCCGGCATATTGAGTACGTATCCGAGCAAATGCGCGCTCAAACTGTTCGGTCGAAGGGAAAGTAGCCATGTCTGATCTGAACAACCTTATCTTTCACAAAGAGACCAAGGCTCGCTAGTGGCTTGAGGCCCGTATTTGGCCTAACGGTCCGATCTGCCCTCACTGTGGTGAGACTGAGAACGTCCACAAACTGACGGGCAAAGCACATCGCCCCGGCCTGTACCAATGTAATTCCTGCCCCAACCAATTCACCGTGACGGTTGGCACCCTCTTTGAGCGCTCAAAAATACCGCTCCACAAGTGGCTACTCGCGACCTACCTGCTTTGCGCCTCCAAGAAGGGTGTGAGTACACGCCAGCTAAGCCGCATGATAGGCGTCTCGGTCAAATCGACGTGGTTTATGATGCACCGCATTCGCGAGGCCATGCGCGACAATCCCGACCTTGGCCCTCTCGGCGGCTCCAACAAGGTTGTCGAGGCCGACGAAACCTGGGTCGGCGGCAAAGCCAAGAATCGAGCCTTTCGCGAACCGCCTAAGAAAGAGGCCGTGTTCGCTCTTGTTGAACGCGAGGGAAGGGTTCACGCCTTCCATGTCCCGGGCGGTCAACGCCAAGACGCTGCGCCCGGTCCTGGTCACGCACGTTGACCGCAAGAGCTACCTCATGACCGATGAGGCTGGGGCTTACATCCGCGTGGGCCGCGAGTTCGCCGGTCATGGCTCGGTCGTTCATTCCATCAAGGAATGTGTTCGCGGCGGCTTCTGGCACACCAACACGGTCGAGAATTACTTTTCGATCCTCAAGCGCGGGATCACTGGCAACTACCAGTGGGTCAGCCAGAAACACCTTAAGCGCTACCTAGGCGAGTTTGATTTCCGCTACAACACGCGCGACCGAAATGACCTAGAGCGAACGGGCGAAGCCGTCGCCGGAGCTTGGGGCAAGCGCATGACATATCGGCGGACTACTCTCGGGACGTACGAGTAAGCCCGTTATGAGTCGCGCCCAGTTTCGCGCCTTGCTTGAGGCTTTGCGCCGCGAGAGCGAGAGCGTTTAGGCTTGGGGCGCGTGTGAAGCAGCTTATCAGTTGCCTTCTCGAAGCGGCCCCATGCATCCGCTTCCACCTCAATCCGTGCAGCGGGGGGTAGTGGACTACTGGGTTTCTTTTGGCCTGGCATCAAGCAGTCCCGCGCGCGCTGAACAGCACTCTACCGATTCTGTTCATGGTGTCAGTTTCAACGCCACGAAAAGACAATACATAGTCTAATCGCGCCTGCGCCAAAGAATATGTCGCCTCGCGAAGCCCCAGCCAAGCCCGATATTGCTCCTTGGCCGCCTCGAAGGCTATTAGTAGTTTGTATCACTCACCCGCACGCCCCAATTCGTAGACGCACCAATCCCAAGTAACGCCGACATATGAGTTGCTTTTGGTTAGTGGCACCGCCTGCACGGCCGGCACCAACTCGCCGAAATCATTCGAGGCGCCAAATTCACACTCACCGCTGTTGCGTAATTCCCGTGTTTGTTTCGAATTCGGCACCGATAGGCTGGTTAACGTGACGATACCAACATGCAATGCGATGCGATCGGAATGTTCACCGCCCGAGGCAGAGGCTGAGCTGGCTTTGCCAGTCGGGGAGGCGAATGGCGAAAGCGCAATGGATCGCGTCGTTATCGAGGACCGAGTAGCGCGGCCGGCACGCTGCCCGCGGCTGCTCGGCGCTGGAGATCGCCGCGAGCCTTTTCACGCGGAGGTTCGGTTCGCCGCTCCGGCGCAGCGCCTCGACGATGGCCGCGGCGAAGTCGTGCCAACTCGTGGCACCGGCGGCCGAGAGGTGATAGAGTCCGCCGCGCCCCGACAAAGGTTCGGCGGCCCCCGGCCTCCAGGCGCGGGCAAGAGTTTGTGCGGTCGCCTCGGCCACCAGCCGCGCCCAGGTGGGCGCGCCTACCTGGTCGTCCACCACGCAGAGTTCGTCTTGCCGACTGGCGAGGCGGCGGATGGTGATGAGGAAGTTCCGACCCCGCATCCCGTAGACCCAGCTCGTGCGGAAGACGAGATGGTTCCCGCCGGCGGCAGCGACCGCTCGCTCCCCGGCCAGCTTGGTGCGCCCGTAGGCATTGACCGGCGCCGGCGTGTCGTCTTCGCGATAGGGGCGGACTCGCGCGGGATCTCCGCCGAAAACATAGTCGCTCGAATAGTGCACCATGGGGATCGCGAGGCCGGCTGCCTCTTCCGCCAACCAGCCAGGGGCCAAGCCGTTCACGATCATCGCCGCCTGCTCTTCGTCCTCCGCCTTGTCGACAGCGGTATACGCGGCAGCGTTGACGATGAGCGCGGGCCGGATCGCCCGCACCTGGCGCCGGACTTGAGCTTCGTCTGAGAGGTCGAGCTGTTCCTGCCCTGGGGCCTCAATCGGCGCCAGCGGCGCAAGGACGCGGCGCAGCTCCCATCCGATCTGGCCGGTGGCGCCGATGAGCAGAATGGG
>JBHIDD010000299.1:0-3232 GCA_046759925.1 Kiloniellaceae bacterium | reverse complement strand
ATGCACCGGGTCTATGAGGCCGCGCGCGAGAACGGCTATCTGGCCGGCCTGCCGCCCCTGGTTTCCGAGGAGCACGTCGGCGACCTGCCGCGGCGCGGGGTCCTGCTGCTGTGTACCGGGAGCCAGGGCGAGCGGCGCTCGGGGCTGTGGCGCCTGGCCCAGGACGAGAACCCGAATATCTCGCTGGAGCCGGACGATGCCGTGGTGTTTTCCTCGCGCATCATCCCAGGCAACGACACGGCGATTTTCAGCCTGCAGAACGAACTGGTCCGCAAGGGCCTCCGGGTGATCACCGACGACGAGCATTTCATCCACGTCTCGGGCCACCCGGCCCGCGAGGAGCTCAGCCAGATGTACCAGTGGGTGCGGCCCCGGATCGCGGTTCCGGTGCACGGCGAGCCGCGCCACCTGGCCGAGCACGCCCGCCTGGCCCAGGCCTGCCAGGTGCCCCGGCAGATCGTCGGCGAGAACGGCACGCTGATCCGCCTGGCGCCCGAGCCGGCCGGGATCGTCGATCGGGTGACCGCCGGGCGCCTGGCCTTCGACGGCAACCGCCTGCTGGCGGCGGAGAGCACGGTCCTGCGCACGCGCCAGCGCATGGCCTTCAACGGCGCGGCGGTCGCGACCCTGGTGCTCGACCGCCACGGCGCGTTGCGCGACGCCCCGCAGATCGCCGTGCAGGGCCTGCTCGACGGCGAGGTCGAGGCCGACCGGCTGGCCGAGGTGGCGGAGGCCCTGCGCGAGGCGCTGCGCCGCCTGCCGGCCGCCGCGCGCCGGGACGACGAAACCGTCAAGGAAACCGCGCGCCTGGCGATCCGCCGCGCCTTCAACAGGATGCTCGGCAAGAAGCCGGTCACCGAGGTGCATTTGGTGCGCGGGCATTAGAAACTGTGCCGGCCAGCGCTAAGCAGGTTTCCGAAACTCCGCCCCCAGCGCGTGTGGGCGGGCTTCGCAAAACCTGCTGGACTTTTAAAGGCTTGCAGAGTGATCTTGGCCCGGCCATTCGTGGCCGGATCAAGAACACGCTGCTTAGGATTGGCGCGGAAAGAGGGACGCGATGATCGGACGGCTGAACCACGTGGCGATCGCGGTTCCGGATCTGGAGGGGGCCGCCGCCCGGTACCGGGACACCCTCGGCGCGCAGGTCTCGGAGCCGGTCGATCAGCCCGCCCACGGCGTCACCGTGGTCTTCGTGAGCCTGCCGAATACGAAGATCGAGCTTTTGTACCCGCTCGGGGAAAACTCGCCGATCGCGGGCTTTCTGGAGCGCCATCCCGCCGGCGGGCTCCACCACGTCTGCTACGAGGTCGAGGACATCTATGCCGCGCGGGACAAACTGAAGGCCGGCGGCGCGCGCGTGCTGGGCGACGGCGAGCCGACGACCGGAGCCCACGACAAGCCGGTCCTGTTCCTTCATCCGAAGGATTTCTACGGCACCTTGATCGAGCTGGAGCAGGTTTAGATCCCAGGACCGGGCAAGCGAGGACGGAAAAATTAGCTGGTTCACCGGGATTCTGGTTTACATCATCATCTGGTGGGTGGTGATCTTCGCCGTCCTGCCCTGGGGCGTTAAGGTGCCGGAGGACCCGAAACCGGGTCACGCGCCGAGCGCGCCGGAAAGGCCGATGCTCTGGCGCAAGGCGTTGATCACCACGGGGATCGCGGCGGTCCTTTGGGGGATTGCCTACTATGTCATCGAAAGCGACCTCATCCCGTTACGGGTAGATTGAGCGGGCCCGCCGCGCGCCCGGCCGCTGTGTGATCCCGGCAAAATCTGCAACCGGCGCAGGAAAATTGGGGATTGCATCCAATTTCCGGAAATGAGGGACAGCGGCCCATTTCAAGGAAGAGAAGAAATGCTCGCTCCCCGCTTTAACGTCCCGAAAAAGATGGTGGCTTTCCCAAATTCTTCGTCTCCATTTTTCAAACCGCTTTTGAAGTGTTGGTTGTGAAAAGCTGATGGATCGAATAGAGTCGTCGCAAGGTTGCATACGCCCGACGCAATACGCCTGGAGGGTGTTCCATGATGAAGCACCTCGCACCGTTCACCGTCTTGTTGATCGCGCTTCCCACCGCGGCTGGGCATGCCGTCGCCCAAGAGTGGAAAGCGGTCGCGGCGGAGGACGCCAGGATCGTGTTCACCGCGCCGGGAATGTCTGACCTCCTGAACAAATTTGGCCGCAGGACGTCGGATAATAGGCTTGGCCAAGAGGAGTGGGGCATTTGGTTGGGAGGCAAACAAAAGCCACTTGCTTTCACCCTGACGGTTATAACCTTTCCCGGCGCCGTTATCCGCAGAGAGATCGACCACAAGAAGTTCGTGAGCGGCCTCGAAATCTTGAAGGAGGCGCCAATACGGTGGGGCCAGGACGGCAAAAGCAGGAATAGCCTCGGTAAGATCAAGTACACGGCCTTTGCGTGGTCGGCGCGGGCTTGCGTCGGGTTCAAGCAGTATTTCGGCGAAGCGATGGATGACAGGCAAAATCTCGGTGCGAATCTGGTGACCGGGTTTTACTGCGCCTCGCCCCGCGAATCGCTTTCCGACGAAGGCATCGAGACGGTGCTCGGATCAATCCGCTTTCGCAAGTAGCACCGACAGCCCCCAAAGTCATATTCCGGGTCGAGACGAACCCTCGGCCAGGGCGAACCGGGATGACGGATTACTGCACCTTCGCGCCCGGGCATCCGCTGCACGGGCCCTACCACGACGAGGAATACGGCTTTCCGGTCGAGGATGAGCGGATGCTGTTCGAGCGCCTGGTGCTCGAGATCAATCAGGCCGGCCTGTCCTGGGAGTTGATGCTGAAGAAGCGGGCCGGTTTCCGCGCCGCCTTCGAGGGCTACGACATCGACCGGGTGGCCGCCTACGGCGCGGCGGAGCGGGCCCGGCTGCTCGGCGATGCCGGCATCATCCGAAACCGGCGCAAAATTGACGCGGTGATCGAAAACGCCCGCCGGATCAAAGGATTGCGCGGCAGCCACGGCGGCTTCGCGGCCTGGCTCCGCGCCCACCACCCGCGGCCGAAAGACGACTGGGTCAACCTGTTCAAGAAGACCTTCAACTTCACGGGCGGGGAGATCACGGGGGAGTTTCTGACCAGCATCGGCTTTCTGTCCGGGGCGCACCGGGTGGACTGCCCGGCCTACGCCCGGATCGCCGGGCTGTCGCCGCCTTGGATGCAGACCGCAGGAGGCTAAGCAGAGTGATCTTGATCCGGCCATGAATGGCCGG
>JBHIDD010000298.1:0-3282 GCA_046759925.1 Kiloniellaceae bacterium | reverse complement strand
GGCGCAAAATCATCCCGGTCAAATGGTTCCATCTGGCCGGATAGTGCTCTAGCGGTTTCGCTGCCGCCGAACAGCCAGACATCGCCGAATGATGAGATCTGCTTTTCCTGTCCTGCCAAGTTTTGGGCCGATTCGTGGGCGCACAGATGGCTTCGCGGGTCAGCCGTCCGGCAGGACGTCAAAGGCGATGCTGATGCGCGTTTCCGCGGTCTCGAACGACACGGTCCGATGATAGAAGTACGAAGGGAACAACAGCATCAGCCCTTCCTCGGGCTGGAACGCTCTCACCTCGGGCTCGACCGTGCAATGGAAGTGTTGTGGGGGGCGGCCAAACTCAATCCAGCCTGCGTGCCGTTGCCCGGGCACCCTGACTATGCCCGGCAGCTTAACGTAATAGACACCGCTCAGCCACGCGGACGGGTGATTATGCGGGATTTGATGCCCTTGCGCTTGCAGCACAATGGCCCAGGCGGTCAACCTGAAACCTCTTGGCCGGTCGGCAAGGAATGGATGTGCCGGGTCCACCGGCAGCGACCGCAGGTAGTCGGCGACCGCATCACGTATCATTCCCTCCAAGACTGCTACCGGTCCTTTCGGCTCAACCAGTAGCTCGCCTGAGTGTTTGCCGGAACGGGTTGCATGGCTGGCGGGGGCGTAAACCAGCGTCGGGTGGGCACATACGTGGTCCGCCAGTGCTGCGTTGAACGCGGCCATGCTAGAGAAACCTTTCGGGACCTTGAATCGCGTGGGCCGGATCAAACGGTCGAAGTCGACCAGCGAGCGCACCGATTCACGTTCGCCGAGTTCGTCGAGCACGATGGCTTTAAACGCCAGTAGGCCGCTGTCGCCGGGCCGGACCTTGAGATAGGTCTCGCAAACCGCCAATGCCGCCCGCGGATCGCCCCGCTGCAAATATACGTCACCGAGGTTGATATGGGTCCCGGGTATATCGTGCGGCGCGACTGCGATAGCGCGTCGATAAGCGACAACCGCTTCATCGAGCTTGCCCAACTGCTGCAGCGCGTAGCCGAGATTGACGAGCGCACCGGCATGGTCCGGTTCGATATCGAGTGCGGCGTGATAGGCCGCAACGGCCGCCCCGAGCTTCCCCATGTCCTGCAGGACAATGCCAAGGTTGTAGTGCGTATCGGCGCAATCCGACCTGATTTCAAGAGCACATCGGTATGCGGCCTCGGCCTCGTCGAACCTGTCCAGTTCCCGCAGCGCGCTCCCGAGATTGTTTTGGGCATCGGCGTGGTCGGGCCGGATATCGAGAGCCCGCCGGTAGCTGACTATAGCCTCGTCGAGATTACCCAGCGCCTTGAGCGCGTTGCCGAGGTTGAACCACGCCGCGGCAAAGTCAGGCCTGATCTCGAGAGCCCGCCGGTAGGCGGCCGCGGCCTTGTCGGGCCGGCCCATGGCTTCGAGCACGATACCGAGGTTGTAGTGCGCGTCGACGTAGGCCGGCTCGATCTCGAGAGCCCGCCGGTAGGCGGCCTCGGCCGCGTCGAGGTTGCCCACCGCTTTCAGCACGTTTCCCAGGTTGTTGTGCGCATCGACGTAGTGCGGCTGGGCGGCAACCGCCGCGCGGAGCAGCTTGAGACCCTGACGGACATTGCCCAGCTGAAAAGCGGCGACACCGCCCAGATTCAGGGCTTCCGGGTGATTCGGCTGGACCTTGAGGACTTGCCGGTACAATCGCAACGCCTCCTTTGGGCGGCCGGTCTGCAGGAATGTGACCGCCTGTTGCAGAGCCGCAGGGACGAACAGGTTGTCGCCGGCCCCGCCATGCGGAGCGCTGCGCCCGTCCCGGCGGCTTCGCTGTTGCAATCGGTACAGCCGTGGTCGCTCTTTGCGGTTCATAAGCCACCTTGTAATCCGTCTCGCCCGGCCGGCCTGGTCGAAGAATTTCGCGATGTCACCGCGCACGACGTCGCCGGATTCGGGGCCGCGGCCGCTCCGCCATCTCGCGAGAAACCCTTGCCGCCGTCCCGCGCCGCGACCCCTCGCAGCCGTTCGGGCCATTTCGGCACGGCGGCTTCGCCCCGAGCCCGTCGAAGGGCGACGCGCTGCCCGGAATTTTGCAACCAAATTTTAGAGCCGGACGTTGCCGGTCGAGAACATCTCGGCCGAAGACATCCCGGCCGCGTTCAGCACCACCCAGGCAAGGATGGCGATCACGATCGCCGCGGCCGTTCCGGAAATAAACGCTTTCATAATCCTTCTCCGTCGTCCTCGTTGGCCATTTTGTCGCCTCTATCGCGATCCGAGTCCAGCCCGGCAGCGGAACCTCGTGTGACCGGGCGCAGCCGGCAGGCTCACTCCCCGGCCGCCGTGATGCGCTTCAAATAGGCGATCAGGTCCCGCCGGTCCTCGGCCGAGGGCATGCGCTGCAACGGCATCTTGCTGCCGGGCGTATAGACATGCGGGCCTTCGGCGAAGAGCGCGTTGACCGTCGCCTCGGTCCAGACCAGGTCGCTCTCGCGCAGGGCTTGGGAATAATTGTACCCCGGGACCGAGCCCGCCCGCCGGCCGAACAAACCATAGAGCGTGGGACCCGCCCGCTTGCGGCCATCGGCCTGGACCGAATGGCAGACCGCGCACTTGCGGAACAGTTTGGCGCCGCGGGGATCGGCCTCCGCGGCGGCCGCCGGAACACCCGTGGTCGGGGCGACGGCCAACCGCCGCCTGCCCAAAGCGTCGATCTCCTCGCCCGTCTCCAGATCCCAGACCCGGACCACCTCGTCGGATCCGGCCGAGAGAAGCCGCCGTCCGTCCGGGGTGAACGCGAGCGACCAGACCGGCTCCCCGTGACCGTAGAAAGCCCTTACGAAAGACCCGGACGCCAGGTCCCACAGCATCACCGTGCGGTCGGCCCCGCCCGAAGCGGCCAAGCGCCCGTCCGCGGAGACGGCGACCCCGAAGACCGGCTTTTCGTGCCCGACCAGGGACGCAATCTCGTCCCCCGTCTCCAGATTCCAGATCCGGACCGTGTCGTCCGCCGAGGCCGAGACCGCCCGCCGGCCATCCGGCGCAAACGCCACCGCGGAGACGCCGAACTCGTGCCCGGTGAACGTCTCGAGCAGTTGCCCGTCGGAGACCCGCCATAGCTTGAGGGTCGCGTCGTAGCTGCCGCTGAGCAACCTCTGGCCGTCGGGTGAGAACGCGACCGCGTTGACGTTGTCCCGGTGGCCGTTCAGGACGGCGCGCGGCGCCTGCGCCCGCAGATCCCACAACCGCACCGTGCGGTCCCACCCGGCCGAGGCGGCGATCCGCCCGTCA
>JBHIDD010000297.1:0-3285 GCA_046759925.1 Kiloniellaceae bacterium | reverse complement strand
GACGGGCCCACGCGGAGTCTATCCCAGTGGGGTCTGTCCCAGTATAGCCGAGATGCGGCTGTCGCGCCCGCGCCGGGACGGGGTCCGCGACGATGGCTTGGTGCGCGGACCGGATCAGTCGGTTCGACCTCCGGCGACCGGGAGGCGGAGCGAAGCCCGGCTGCCGTGTCCCGGCTGTCCCGTCATCTCGAGGCTTGCGCCCATGGTCTCGGCCAAGTGCTGCAGAACAACGGGCGCCAGATCCTCCGGCTCGGCGCTGCCCTCGGCTGCTTCCTCGCGTTGTTGCGCCGGCGGGCGCGGCGCGCGCGCGTACTCGCCGTCCCATACGGTGACGAGGACCGTCTGGTCGTCCTCGGGTTCGGCCCGAATGCCGGCGGCCCAGCCGGCCGGGGCGTGGGCGATCGTCCGCGAGAGAAGGTGGAACAGGATCTGGCTCGTCATCTGCCGGTCACCCAACGCGCTGGGCAGGTCCGGGGCGACATCGGCCGAGAGCGCCACGTCGGCCGCGGCGGCCTTGTCGCCGAAAATCTGGATGGTGGCGGCGACCATCTCGGCAATGTCCAACGCCTTGACCTGGATGTCGTGGGCGCCGCTTTCCTGCTCGGCGGTGTTCAGGATGCGGTTCACCAGCTGCAGCAGATGCAGGCCGCTGCTGTGGATGCTGGCGCCGTATTCGGCGTACCGCTTCGGATCGTTGCCGAAGGCCTGGTCGCGGATGAGCTCCGAGAAGCCGAGGATGGCGTTGAGCGGCGTGCGCAGCTCGTGCGCGATCCCCGCCAGCTGCTCCTCGGGGCTCGCGGTTCCGGCCTGCGCCAAGCGCTGCTGGAGCTGGTCGCGCTCGCTCAGGGCGGCCTTCAGGAGCTCGAGAAGCTGGCGGGCGGTCTCCGCGTCCTCGCGGGATTCTGTGGTGGCGCTGCCGGTTCCCCGGTAGCCGGCGAATCCTCCGGTTTGCCGGTCGTAATACGGCAGCCCGGTCAACCGGAAACGCACCGTCTGCTGCCGGTCGGAGGTCCACTCCACCGTGCAGTCGCGGAACGGGCGCCGCGCGCGCAGGGCGACCAGCAAGGGCGAGGGCGTGGCGTCGCCCGCCTCCGATCGGGCGATCCCGAGCAGGCTGCGACCGATCCAGGCCTGATCCGACTGGTCCGCATGACGATCCAGCGAATGCGATACGTAGGTCAAGTTCAGATCGGCGTCGGTCTGCCACAGCCAGTCGACGCTGGTGCGCAGCACCTCGGCATAGGACCGGCTCATGGCGCCGGCGCCGACCTGGTTCGGCTCGGCGGGCCGCGCCGGCGCGCCGCGGGTTTCGGCCGATTGCGCCTGCTCACTCCGCGCCGCGCGACCTTGGGCCGAGGACTCGGCGGACGAGCCGTAGCCCTCGTCCTCGGACTCTCGGCGCCGGGCCGCGCTCTGATCGGCGATGCTCATCGCCCTTTAGACTGCATCACCCGCGCGCTTTGGCAACCGCAAAATCAACATGTTGCGTGCCGACGACGCAGACCGGCAGGATTTTGGCCCGCTTTTCGGCGCATGAGGGCGCCCCGGCGACGGGCCCGAAGCCGGCCAAGCCGGGCCGGCGGGCGGCGACTCGATGACCTTGACCTAGGCGGTGGAGAGGGCGGCTCGTGCGTCGTCCAGGCCCCTGAGCAGCCGGTCGAACAGATCGTCGATTTGCTCCTCGGTGATGATCAGCGGCGGACAGATGCCGATCGTGTCGCCGGCCAGGGAGCGGACGAAGAGGCCGTGTTCGCTTGCCTTGTCGGCCACCGTTGCCGCCGCCTTGGTCTCGGCCGGGTAGCTCGCCTTGCTGGCCTTGTCGGCGACGATCTCGAGCCCGCCGATCAGGCCCACCCCGCGCGCATCCCCGACCAGCGGGTGCTCCCCGAGCGCCGCGAGGCGCGCCTGGAAGCGCGGCGCCATTTTGCGGACGTGGCCCAGGACATCGCGCTCCCGGTAGATCTTGAGGGCCTCGAGCGCGACGGCGGCGGCCACGGGGTGACCGCCATAGGTGTTGCCGGTGCCGAACATGCCCAGCTTGTCGCTTTGCGCGACCAGGGCCTTGTAGAGGCGGTCGGTGATCATCACGGCGGCGATCGGAATGTAGCCGGCGGAGAGCTGCTTGGCGCAGGTCAGGATGTCCGGCTCGATGCCGTAGGTCCGGCATCCCCACACGTTGCCCGTGCGCCCGAAGCCGCAGACCACTTCGTCGGCGATCATCAGGACATCGTGGCGGCGAAGCACGGCCTGGACCTTCTCGAAATAGCTCTCGGGCGGCGGCATGACGCCGCCCGCGCCCATCACCGGCTCGGCGATGAAGGCCGCCACCGTTTCCGGCCCTTCGGCCCGGATGAGGGCGTCCAGGTTGTCGGCCAGGCGCGTGGCGAAGTCCGTTTCGCTCTCCCCGGGCTCGCCATAGCGGTAATGCCACGGCGTGTCGGTCTGCAGGAAGCGGCCGACCGGCAGATCGAAGCCGTCCTGGACATAGGCGAGGGCCGTCAGGCTCCCGGCCGCCACGGTCACGCCGTGATAGGCCCGGCGCCGGGAAATGATCTTTTTCTTGTCCGGGCGGTCGAGCGCGTTGTTGTAGTACCACACCAGCTTGATCGCCATCTCCACCGCCTCCGAGCCGGAGTTCACGAGATAGACCTTGGACAGCTCGCCGGGCGCGATTTCGACCAGCTTCTCGCACAGGTCGATGACCGGCAGCGTGGAGCGGTGGGAAAAGGTATGCATGTAGGGCAGCTCGTCGAGCTGCCGTTTGGCCGCTTCGGCCAGCCGCTTTTCGCTGAAGCCGAGGGCCGCGCACCACAGGCCGGCCAGACCCTCGATGTATCGCCGGCCCTGGTCGTCCCACACGTAGATCCCGTCGCCGCGGCTGACGATCAGCGGCCCCTTTTCCTCGTGAACCGCGAGGTTCGTGTAGGCGTGCAGGGTGTAGGCGATGTCGCGCGCGGCGGCCGAGTTGGGTGCGAAGGGCATGGTTCAACTCCCCGGCTCGATGGAGCCCGAAACATAAGGCTGTAAAAGGAACGGCGCGGTCGGACACCAACTAGACCACGCGCCCGCGTTAGGCAACCGCCGCATGGCGCCACCGCGCGTTCCCGGCCGGGATTCGCCGGGCCCGCTGGCGCTTGCGGGCCCGCGCCGTCCGCTTGCCGCCGGACGCAGGGGCAAACTTGCGCCGGTTTCGCAAACTCCGTACTCTCCGCCCGGCCGAGGCGCGCCGGGGCGTAGCTCAGCCTGGTAGAGTGCCTGCTTTGGGAGCAGGAAGTCGGAGGTTCG
>JBHIDD010000296.1:0-3287 GCA_046759925.1 Kiloniellaceae bacterium | reverse complement strand
CCCCATGCCGGCGGCGCCTTTCCCTATCTGGTTGGCCGACTCCATCATGGCTGGAAGGTGCGCCCGGAGTGCCGGCATCTCCATCGAGGCCCGCTTGAGTATCTGCGGCGTTTCACCTACGACACCATCGCCCATGCGGAGGAGGCCCTCGGTCATCTGGTCCGGCTGGTTGGGGCCAATCGCGTGATGTTGGGGAGCGACTACTGCTTTGATATGGGCTGCGCACGCCCCGTCGAGGTGGTGATGAACCACCGGGCGCTTGGCGCAGAGGAGAAGCGGCAGATCCTCCACGATAACGCGGCCCGGCTGCTCAGGCTTTGAGTGCGCCCATCGGCCCCCTCAGCCGCCGCCGAAGGCTTCGAACTGTCGGCGGATCCCCGGCACATCGTGTTCAGTGCGCAGGAGCAGGGTGAGCAGCACGCGCGCCTTCGGGCCGTCGAGCCATCCGGCGCGGATCAGACCTCGGCGCTGCAAATCGATCTCCGACCCGGGGAAGCCGTAGGTGCGGGCGAGGACCTCCCCCCGCCCGGTTCGCGAGGCGAACACGACGGGGATGCGGCGGGCTGCGGCCTCCAGCGCATCCGCCGCCGCCTGCGGCACGTGGCCGCCGCCCAGCGCCTCGACAACCAGTCCAGCATAGCCTGCCGCCGCGGACGCAATCAGCCGGCCGTCATCCCCCAGGACCGTCGTGAGCAGGGCGACGGCCGTCTCGGAGGCCTCCGCAGAGGGCGTGAGCCGAGGCCCGCGCGGCGGCCGCAGGACAATGCGGGGACTCCCCTCGGCGAGCCAGCCGAGCACACCTGACGCCCCCGAGGCGAAGGCTGCAGGGCTTGCGGTGTGGGTCTTCTGGACGAAGCGGGCGGCATGGATCTCGTCGTTCATGACGACGAGGGTGCCGAGACCTCGCGCCGCCTCACTGCGGGCGACGGCGACGGCGGCCAGGAGATTGGCCGGCCCATCCGAGCCGGGGAGGGTCGGGTTGCGCATGGCGCCGGTGACGACGATCGGCGCGTCGCCTTCCACCATGAGGTCGAGGGCGAAGGCAGTCTCCTCAAGGGTATCGGTGCCCTGGGTGACCACCACGCCCGCACAGCCCTCGGTGAGACAGCGGCGGATTTCGCCCGCAAGCCCGATCAGATCGTCGAAGGAGAGCTGAGCGCCCGGCAGGGAGCGGAAGGAGGTCACCCGAATCCGAGCCAGCACGGCGAGCTCGGGCACCGCCGCGACCAACACCTCCCCAGTCAGTGCGGGCACCACCCCCTCCCCGCCCCCGCGGCTCATGGCGATGGTGCCGCCCAGCGAGAAGACGGCAACGGTGGGTAGATTCATGGCACCCTTCCGCCGGGTTCTGCGCGATCAGCTATAGCGCTTGCCCTCGGCCTCACCGCCGTACCAATCCAAGGGCTCCTCCGAGAGATTGACGATGATGCTCTGGAGCTGGGTATAGTCGTGATAGGCCACCAGCCCGTTCTCGCGCCCAATGCCGCTTTCCTTGAAGCCGCCCCAGGGCGACGCCGGGTCGATCCGGTGATGGTCGTTGATCCAGATGATGCCGATTTTGAGCCGCTGGACCAGCCGATGGGCCCGTCGCACGTCCCTGGTCCAAATCGACCCTGCGAGCCCGAAGGGGGTGCCGTTGGCGAGACGGATTGCTTCCTCCTCGGTTTCGAAGGGCAGCACGCAGACAACGGGGCCGAAGATCTCTTCCTGGGCCACGCGCATGTCGATGGTCACCTCCGTGAACACCGTCGGAGTGTAGAAATATCCGCGCTCGAACCCGGGGCCGGTGGGGCGACGGCCGCCGGCCACGACCCTCGCACCCGCTTCTCGGCCGAGGGCGACGTACCTCTCGACCGTCTCCAACTGACGCGTCGAGACCAAGGGACCCATCTCGGTCTTCAGGTCTCGGGGGTTGCCGATAACAATCTTGTTTGCCCGCTCTACCAAGCGCTCCACGAAGGCGTCGTGGATAGAACGGTGCGCCAGCAGGAGCGCCCCTTGCACGCAGGTCTGGCCCGCGGCAATGAAGGAGGCGAACAGCGTCCCGCTTACGGCCCGCTCGAGATCGACATCGTCGAACACGATGACCGGAGCCTTGCCGCCGAGTTCCGCAGCCACCCTGGTCAAATTCTTGCCGGCGATAGAGGCAACCGCCTTGCCGGTCTCCGTCCCCCCGGTCAGGTCGATCTTGGCGATGCCGGGATGCGAGGCGAGCGCGAGTCCCGCAGTCGCCCCGAAGCCCGGGACCACATTGTACGCGCCCTCCGGAAGGCCGGCCGCCTGCAGGATATCACCCAACATCAGGGGCGTGAGGGGGGCGAGCTCGCTGGGCTTCACCACGAGCGTATTGCCGGCGGCCAGCGCCGGAGCGACCTTCTTGGTTAGAATGAGCAGGGGATGGTTCCAGGGCGTGAGCTGCCCAACCACGCCGAGCGGCACCCGCCGGGTGTAGTTGAGATAGGGACCGCCGAAGGGCGGCACCGACGCCTCGTCGGTGCGGGCGACCGCGGCGAAATACTCGTACCACTCCGGCAGGCGGGCGAGCTGCGCCTTCATCTCGCGGAGCGGCCGGCCGGTCTGGTCCACCTCCACCGAGACGAGGTCGGGCAGGCGCTCCGCGAGCAGCACCCCTACTCGGTTCAGGACGCGGGCGCGCGCGGCGCCGGAGGTCGACCCCCAGCGCTCGAAGGCGCGGGCAGCCGCCGCAACGGCTCGATCGACATCAATCGCATCGCCTTCCGAAACCTCGGCAATCACCTCCTCGGTCGCCGGATTCTCGACCGGAAAAGTCTTGCCGGAGGCCGCGGGAACGTATTCCCCGCCGACAAACATCAAGTAGGTCGGCGAGCTGGCCATGGTGCACCTCCGAATAGGCTTTGGATGATTTGCTCGCTAGTCATCACCCAGCCCAAGGCGGTCTGGATGCACAGCAGGGCTGCCGCGTGCAGCTCCGGCCCGTCCATGGTAGCGACGCAGTCTTCCACTACGATGGGGGCGTAGTCGCGCACATTGGCGGCGGCTACGGTGCACAAGACGCAGCTGTTGGTGTTGACGCCCGCAATCAACAGCGTGTTCACTTCATGCGTGCTCAGGAGGAAATCGAGACCCGTGCCAATGAAGCAATCATAGCGCTTTTTTGTGTCGAGAACCCAGTCGCGCTTCTCATCGTAGAGCGACGCGATGATCTCGCACCCAATCGAGCCTGCCAGGTTGTGCCGTTCTACGTTCCTTCGCGTGGCATTGGGGTCGTCGGCCCGCGTCCGCCAGAACGGGTTCGCCCGGATTTC
>JBHIDD010000295.1:0-3303 GCA_046759925.1 Kiloniellaceae bacterium | reverse complement strand
CAGAGCTGCCGAATCATGGTATGGTATCGTCTCCGTGCTGCATCCGACGGCGACCCTGAATTTCTCCGTTTGCGAAAGGTATCGAGCCATGGCCGGGACCGGCGACTGGGAATTCCCCGAAGCGGTGCAGCCCAAAGCGGCTGAGGTTGCCTTCGACCTCGACAGGACCCTCGCCTCGGTCCTGTCGCTTCGGTCGAAGGTTCCCGACGATGCGTTCACCGCGTCCATCCTCGGCACCGAGCGCAGCGGCAACGGCGTCGTCATCGGTGGCGACGGGCTGGTGCTCACGATCGGTTACCTGATTACCGAAGCCGAAGCGGTGTGGCTGACGTCCGAGGCCGGAACCGCCACACCGGCCCACGTCGTGGGCTATGACCAGGTGACCGGCTTCGGCTTGGTCCAGGCGCTGAGCCGGCTTGGCGTCCCGGCAATGGCGCTCGGCACGTCCCGCGATGCAAAGATCGGAGATCAGGTCATCGTCGCCGGACACAGGGGACGCCGACACGCCCGGAAAGCCCGCGTGGTGTCCAAACGCGAATTCGCGGGATACTGGGAGTACGTCCTCGACGAGGCGATATTCACCGCACCGCCGCATCCCAGCTGGGGCGGTGCGGCCCTCGTCGGGTGGGACGGCCGGCTGCAAGGCATCGGTTCGCTGTTCATCCAGGCGACGCCCAGGGACCGAACCGCGGACGATAACAACATGTTCGTGCCGATCGATCTGCTCGAACCGATCCTCGATGACCTGCTGAAGTTCGGCAAGGTCAACAAGCCGCCGCGGCCGTGGCTCGGTATGTACACGACGGAGGCGGAGGAGCGGGTCGTGGTGGCGGGGCTGGCCAGAGGCGCCCCGGCCGACCGGGCCGACCTTCAGGTCGGCGACGTCGTTCTCGAGGTCGCCGGGGTGCCGGTCGCCAACCTGGCGGATACGTTCCGCAAGATTTGGGCGCTCGGGCCGGCGGGAACGGAAATCCCGTTGACGATCTCGCGCGACGGCGAGGAAATGAACGTCCGGGTGCGCTCGGCCGATCGCAACGCGTTCCTCAAATCGCCCCGGCTGCACTGAGCGGGATGTCCGAAAAAGACGTCAACATACGTCCCAGCCAGTGACGTCATTGGGCGGCAATCGGGCCGGGCGTATTGCAGCCAGGAGACGTGCCACCGAAATGCCTGCGAATCGGATCAAGATGCCCCTAGGCGGCGGAACCGGCGGGCGAACCCAAGCGCGGCGGCGAACGTCGCGTCAATCGATTTTCCAGGTGTCGCCGGTGAACTCCATGGCGCAGAAGGGCCCGCCATGGAACAGGCGTTCGGTCTCCGGCTCGTCCCCGGGGGCCTGTTTGCTCAGGATCTCCTCGGCGAACTGCTCGGCATTGTCCTGCGGCCGGTAACCCAGGCGCGCCGCGGCCGGGTTGTCCCACCAGTTCCGGTCGTTGGCCGAGACCCCGTAGACGATCTCGAAGTGCACATTGGGCGCATCCAGGGCGCGGCGGACCAGCTGGACCGTATCGCGGCGGCTGATCCAGGTGCTGAGCATCCGCACATTTTCGGGCCTGGGCTGGAAGGAGCCGATGCGCAGGCACACGCAGCCGATCCCGTGCTTGTCGGCATAGAGGCGGCCGAGGCCCTCGCCGAAGAGCTTGCTCACGCCATAACGGCTGTCGGGGCGCAGCGGCGCGTCCGGGCCGATGCGCCGGGCGCGCCGATGGTAGCCGGTCACGTGGTTCGAGCTGGCGAAGACCACACGCTTGACGCCCTTCAGCCGCGCGGCCTCGAAGACGTGGTAGGTGCCGACGATGTTGCTGTCGTGAATCGACTCCCAGGCGTCCTCCTCGGCAACGCCGCCCAGGTGCACGGCGGCATCGACTCCCTCCATCGCCGCCGCGACCTCGGCGAAGTTGCGCAGATCCGCCGGGTGCAGCTCCTCCCCCGGCCGGGCCTCGCCCAGCGGCGCGATATCCGACAGCCGCAGGATCGGATAGGCGCCGCGCAGACCGGCGCGCAGCACGCCGCCGATCCGGCCGGCGGCGCCGGTGATCAGAACCCGTTGCATCCGGCTCACGCCCCCGTTTCGGTCCAGGGATCGAGCGCCAGCTTCTCGACCGTCTTGGCGTCGAAGTCGAATCCCATCCCGGGGCCGCTGGGCAGAACCAGCGCGCCGTCCCTGATCTCGAGCTGCCGGTCCAGGAGGACCCGGAAGTTGAGCACCCGATCGTCGGGAAAGTATTCGACGAAGCGCCCGTTGGGGATCGCCGCCGCGAGGTGCACGTGGAGATCGTGGAACCAGTGCGGACAGACCGGCACCCCAAAGCTGGCCGCGGTCTGGGCGATGCGGCGGAACTCGGTGATCCCGCCGCACACGGCCGCATCGGGTTGCAGGATCCCCGCGGCCGCCTTGCGCAAAAGCTCCAGGAAACGCCAGCGGCCGGCCTCGATCTCGCCGGTCGCGACCGTCACCGGGGTGCCCGCGGCCAGGCGCGCGTGGCTGTCGATGTCGTCGACGCCGAAGGGCTCCTCGATCCAGTAGGGATCGTACGGCTCGTAGCGCGCCATGTGGCGAAGCGCGGTCGGCAGGTCGGGCCAAGCGTTGTTGGCATCGAGCATGAGAAGGACTTCTGGGCCGATTGCGGCGCGGGCCGCTTCGATCCGGGCTTCCTCCGCGGCGGGCGAGAGCCGGCCGACCTTCATCTTGACCGCCCTGAAACCCTGGGCGGCATAGCCGGCCAGCTCCTCGCCGAGCATCTCCGGGGTCTTGCCCTCCAGGTAATAGCCGCCGCTGGCATAGGCCGGCACCGTCTCGCGCCGGTAGCCCCCCAGGTACTTGTGGAGCGGCAGCCCGGCGGCCCGCGCGTTGCGGTCCCAGAGCGCGATGTCGAGCGCGGAAAGCGCGCGCATGACCGCGCCCGCCCGGCCGTGCAGCACGGAGTCTTGGTACATCTCGGCCCAGAGCCCTTCGACCCGGTAGGGGTCCTCGCCGATGACGGCCGGGGCGAAGAGCTCGCGCACCGCCCGGGCGGCAAGCCCGCCGGCCTTGTTCCCGGCGTAGCAGAAGCCGATGCCGTCCACGCCATCCGCGCCGCGGACCTTGACCAGCAGGTAATGGCGCTCGCTGACCGTGCGCGTGGCGAACGAGGTGACCTTGTCCAGCGGCACGCGGACCGTGCAGCTCGAGACCGATTCGATCTTCGTCATCGTGGCCAATCCGTTTCCTGTGCTTGTTCGCGCGCTTAAGCCGCTTGACCTTTCCACCCCGCTCCGCCCCGGTGTGGCGCGCGCCCCTGGGTTTCCATCGTCTTGGCCGCC
>JBHIDD010000294.1:0-3306 GCA_046759925.1 Kiloniellaceae bacterium | reverse complement strand
GCGTGGTGGTCACGACCTGGCGCGGCCGCGGCCCCAGCCGCAGGCCGAACTGCAGCTGGTCCCAGGCCGCCTCGGCGTGGCGCCACTTGGCGAGCTCGTCGGCCCAGGCGAGGTCGTGCTGCGGCCCGCGCAACTGGTCGGGCTCCACGGCGTTGTAGAGGGTCGCCACGGTCCCGTTCGGCCAAGTGAGCCGCCGCTTCGACGGCGCGTAGCGCGGCCGGAACGCCGGCGGCGCGCAGGCCAGCAAACCGCTTTCGCCCTCGACCATGACGTCGCGGGCATCGGCCGCGGTCTCGGCGACAAGCGCGATGCGCCGGGCCCCATCGGGCGGCGCGGTGAGCGGGGTGTCGCCTTCGACCCGGGAGCGGACCCACTCGGCGCCTGAGCGGGTCTTGCCGAAGCCGCGGCCGGCCAGGATCAGCCAGGTGGTCCAGTCGCCCGCAGGCGCCAGTTGATTGGCCCGCGCCCAGAACCGCCAGTCGGTGAGCAGGGCCGCCGCCTCGGCCTCAGTCAGTTCCTCGAGCAGTTTCGCCCGGCTGGCTTCGGGCAGCGATGCGAGCGATTCGGCGAGCGAGGCGTTGTCTTGCGTCATCGGCCGGACCCGCTCCGCCGTCCTCGCCCGCCGCAACGCCGGCCGCCCGGCCGGCGAGGCGGCCGCCGTTGAAGAGACCCAGGTGCTTGGCCAGCGCGGTCAGCGCCGAGAGCTTGCAATGCAGTTTCACCCGGCGCGTGCCGCCCGCCGCCGTGCGGGACTCGGAGACCTCGGAGACCAGCGCGGCCTCGGCCTCGGTCAATTCGCCCGAGTCCCGGAGCACCACGCCCCGCGGCCCCCAGGAGAACAGTTTCCGGGGATCGCCGAAGGCGACCTTGGCAAGCTCCTCGACCACCCGGTCGGCATCGACCCGGGTCCGCTTGACCCGCGCCGCCTGGGCCTCGGCGATCGCCGCCGCGACCTCGGGCCGGCGCAGCAGGCGCGGGCCATAAGCGGACGCCGAGCGCGCGCTGTAGCCGGCCCGCCGGGCCGCCC
The DNA here is from genome assembly GCA_046759925.1 of Kiloniellaceae bacterium. GTDB lineage: Bacteria > Pseudomonadota > Alphaproteobacteria > Kiloniellales > J153 > JBHIDD01. The sequence goes on along the minus strand of JBHIDD010000294.1, from coordinate 2,279 downwards.
GGCTCGCGTTCAGGTCGATGAGGTACTCCTCGACGAAACGCCGCTGTCTCGGAGTCATGGGATCACCCGCGCGCCGTCACGGGGAAAGCGCTTTTGTCTGAGCCAGCAAAAACAGAAAATTCACCACAGAGCCACCGAGACACAGAGAACGACACAGAGAAGTCTTGGGGCCAAGACCTTGGCCGCCGTGGACCAGCTCTCACGCCTCTGTGGACCAGCTCTGTGTCTCTGTGGTCGATACGCTTCGATGCTTCGGATGTCCGCGGCTTCGCAATATCTTCCTGCGCGTTCGCCGCCGCGCGGCCACGAAAAACCCCGCCTCCGGTTTCCCTGGGCGGGCTCCTCCGGCCGCATCTCTCGAGCCTGGCCCCTGGTAGCACCCTGAGCGTAACGCGGCAAGCGGCGCCTTGTGGAAGACCGGCGAAAAATTTTTCCGCCGCGCCGCAGGTGCCGGCCACCCAACAAAAACCCCGCCTCCGGTTTCCCTGGGCGGGCTCCTCCGGCCGCATCTCTCGAGCCTGGCCCCTGGTAGCACCCTCAGCGTAACGGTAGCAAGCGGCGCCTTGTGGAAGACCGGCAATTTTTTTCTTTGTCCCCCGGCGGGCGCGCCATGCCTGGCACACCCAAAAAAAGCCCCGCACTTGAAGCGGGGCCGCCCAATGGATTTCGCATCCGACTGTGTGGCGCATTTTTAGCGCCGATCGCCGCGGGGCGCAAGCGCGGCCGCCGCGCGTCCGTCGCCGGGGGGCGCGAAGGCCCCGCGCGAACGCGGGGCCCGCACCGTCGACCAAGCGACGCTCCCCTGTTGAGCGCCTTATAGCACGGGACGTTCGCGCCGGCCAGCCCACGCCAATCCTGTGGGAATAGGTGAATACGGTGACAGTATATGAATACGGTGACAGTATACCATTTTTTCCGGGTTGCCGCGCCCGAACCGCCCGACAGCGCGCCGATGTGCCGAAGAAAACAGTATACTGTCACCATATTTCTGTCCCCGGATTTCACAGCTTCCAGTAGTCCGCCAAGGCATCGAGGGCCAGGCGCAGGACCACGACCCCGGCCTGCGGGGCATCGCCGCGGGCGACCGCCCAGTCGCGCGCCGCCTCGTCGCACAGGCAGACGTGGACCAGGATGCCGGACAGGCGCCCCATCCGGCGCAGGACCTCGGTCACCCGGTGGCGCAGCGCGGCCTGTTCCTCCGACAGTTCGCGTCGGGCCTGCACGCGGATCCCGTAGGCGCCGATCAGGCACTGGGCGCTGCCCGAAGCCCGCCACATCCGGTAGAGCTTCAGCCCGGCGTCGAACTGGCGCTGGCTGATCTGGCCGCGCCGGAGGTAGCGGTCGAGCCCGCTCTGGGTGCTGACCCGCCGGTGGAACACCCCGGCCTCCGCGCCCGGCTCGGTGCGGATGAGGTCGCCGTGCCGATAGCGTTCCGGCGGCCCGATATCGCCCTGGCCCCGGGGCAACCGCGCGGCGTGCCCGCCCCGGGCCGGCTTACGTCCGGCCATCGACCGTGCCTCGGCCCGGAGGCGCGCCCGCGGCCATCCCCCGGTTCAGCGCCTTAGGCCGCGCGGCGCTCGGCTTCCGCCATGGGATCGGGCCCGTCACGGCCCGAGCCCCCGCCGCACCCGGTCATGGAGCGCCCGGAATCCGGCATCGCTTTCGAGCAGGCTCTCGGCCTTGCGGCAGCCGTAGAGCACGGTGCTGTGGTCGCGCGCCAGGACATGCCCGATGCTTTCAAGCGACGGAGCCGGCGAGCACGCGGTCCGCAACAGGTACATGGCCAGCTGCCGGGCGCGGGCCAGCGGCTTGGCCTGTCCGGCCCCGCGCAGCCGGGCCGGGCTTTGGCCGCTCGCCCGCGCGACCGCCGCCAGGACCTCGGCCATGCTCGGCCCGCGCGCCGCAGGCGTCGGTGCCCGGCCGCGCCGCGCGGCCTCGGGCCTCTCCGGCACGGCGTCCTTCGACACGCTCAGGATTGGCTCCCCGTGGTGAGCCTGCCGAACCACGCGCCCGCCCGGGCGCGCGATGATGCCGTGGACGACCGCCTGCGCCTCGCTCAGGCTAAGTGCGCGCCGGATCGCGGTGTCCGACATGCCGCTTGCCCGCATCGCCTCGAGGCGCGCGGGCAACGGGACCACCCCGCCGGGCCGGACCGCGTCCGGCGTCGAGGCCACGCCCCGCGTCGGCGGCCCGCCCGGGCCGGGCGCCGCGGCGGGATTCGGCCGGTGCCGGGCTTGGCCCGCGGCGCCAGGCCGAGTGATCTCGGTCCGGCCCCGAAT
>JBHIDD010000293.1:0-3338 GCA_046759925.1 Kiloniellaceae bacterium | reverse complement strand
AGGGCTTGGTGTTCGGCATCTCTAAGACGGCGGCGATCCCGCCGAGCGCCGCCGCCGCGGTGCCGCTTGCCAGATCCTCCTTGTGCTCCAGGCCCGGCTCGCGGAAGTGCACCTGGGTGTCGATCGCGCCGGGCAGAACGTGCAGGCCCCGGGCATCGAGGACCTCGCCGGCGGCGGCTGCGCCGATCTCGCCGACGGCCGCGATGCGCCCGGCGCGCACCCCGATGTCGGCGGGCCGGACGCCGGCCGGGGTCACTGCCGTGCCGCCCTTGATCACCAGGTCATGGGTCTCGGCCACGCGCCTGCCCCTGGCTTGCCTGCTCCTCAAGACTGCCCTGTAAGGATCCCAGCGTAAAATCGGCGATATTTGTCCACGCAGGACGTGCGGGTGTACTCCGCCACGTACCGCCGCCATCCATGATCGATCAGGGACTGGGCCAGGGTCCGGTCGTTGAGGACGCGGTTGATGGCCGTACTCAACGCCTCAGGGTCGTCCACCGGGACGAGCAGGCCGTCCTCGCCGTCGCGGATCATCGCCGCAGGTCCCACGCTTGCCGCCGCCACCAAGGGAGTCTTGTTCGCCCACGCTTCGATGGTGATGGTTCCAAAGGGCTCGTAGCGCGAAGGGAAAACACACACATCCGCGGTCGCGAACAGCGCTTCCCGATCATATCGCCAACCGAGAAAACGGACGCGATCGGCGATGCCCAGCCGTATCGCCAGTCGTTGCAACTCCGCGCGCACCCGGCCCTCGCCGGCAAGCCACAGCCACGTCTGCGGGACCGCACACATCGCCTGTAACAGGATGTCGAACCCCTTTTTCACGTGCAGGCGCCCCAAGGCGAGCAGCAAGGGGACGTGATCCGGCGTGTCGTACGCCGCCCTGCTTAACGGCGCGGCGGGCTGGGAATCGGCAAAGGTTGGCAGGTAATGGGAACGCTCCGCCGGCCAATTCGCATCCCGCAGGTGACGCACGATGTCCGGCGTGACGCCGACGACATGGTCACAGGTCCGAAAGACCTCCGGTTTGTAATAGCCACCGAGCCATCCGACATGGATGAAATCGCCCGCCGGGCAGGCCTTGGTGGCGCGCCTCATCCAGGTTTGTACGATGTGCGGCCGGTAACCCGCGATGACTCTGCGCAGGGCGGGCTTCGTGACGAAGTCGAACCACCCGCCGAAGCCGAGTTCAACGACGTCAACACCGCTGGAACGCAAGATCCCGGCCCGCCTGGGGTTCCTGCGAATCACGGCCCGTTGCGCGATCCCGGCCTCGTGCAGCGCGGTGAGGAGGTCGACAAAGAACGTTTCGGCGCCGCCATGCCCCGCGCCGCCCATGACCTGCAGAACGCGCATGCCTTATCCTTCCGGCCCGTCCTCGGCCAACACCGGCCGGAGATGCGCTTCGCCGGGCCTTGGAAACGCCGTCGCAGCACTTCTCGTGGCCCGGATCGCCCGCTCGGCATAGCGCGGGATCCTGTGTCACGCAACCGGTTCTTGCGTGGCGAAGGTCAAGCGGTCTACATGCTCCTGGACGGGGGACCAATATCCGATGCGCGAACCCGAAACGCCCAAGATTCTGGTCATCAAGCTCTCCGCGCTCGGCGACTTCGTGCTTTCGATCGGCGCTTTCCAGGCGATCCGCGCCCACCACCGCGACGCCCGCATCACGCTGCTGACCACCAAGCCCTTCGTCCGGCTGGCCGAAGCCTGCGGCTGCTTCGACGAAATCTGGATCGACGACCGCCCCGCCTGGTGGCAGGCCGGGCGCTGGCGCGGCTTCGCCAGGCGGCTGAAAGCGGCCGGCTTCGACCGGGTCTACGACCTGCAACGCTCTGGGCGCAGCGGTTGGTACTTCCGCTTGGCCGGACGGCCCCGGCCGGAATGGGTCGGCAGCGTGCCCGGCTGTTCGCACCGCTACGTCGACCCGCCGGAGCCCCGGCACATCGCGGAACGGAACGCCCGGATGCTGGCCCTCGCCGGGATCGAAGCGGTGGCCTTGCCGGACCTGTCCTTCCTGACCGCGGATGTCGGGCGTTTCGGGATCGCCCGGCCCTACGCCCTTCTGGCGCCGGGCAGTTCGCCGCACCGCCCGGCCAAGCGTTGGCCGGCGACCCGTTACGCGGCGCTCGCCCGGCATCTGGCGGACCGCGGGATCACGCCGGTCCTGCTCGGGACCCGGGCCGAGGGGCCGATCCTGGCCGAGATCGCCGGCCATTGCCCGCAGGCGCGCGACCTCTGCGGCCGGACCGGGCTGGACGACCTGGCCGGGCTGGCCCGCGGTGCCGCCCTCGCCGTGGGCAACGACACCGGCCCGATGCATCTGATCGCCGCCGCCGGATGCCGCTGCCTGGTCCTCTATTCGGCCGCGTCCGATCCGGTCAAGGCCGCACCGCGCGGCCCAAGGGTTTCGATCCTCAGGGAAGCGTCGCTTAAAGACCTGGCCCTTAAGCGGGTGCTCGAGGCGCTCGAGCCGCTTCCGCAAATCCGGTGACAATCCGATGACAGTATACTATTTTCTCCGCAGATCCGGTGACAGTCTACTATTTTCCTCCGCGCATCGGCGCGCGGGTCTGCGGTGCGGGCGCGGCAACCCGGAAAAAATGGTATACTGTCACCGGATTCAGTCACCGGATTCACGCACATGCGCTTCGGTCCTGCGGGAAGCGTCGCTTAAAGATCTGCCCCTTAAGCGGGTGCGCGAGGCGCTCGAGCCGCTTCAGGCCGGCAGCCGAGGGCCGCCCGCCCGGCGCCACAGGGCCGCGGCCGCCTCGACCACCAGGTCGACCGAGAGGCCGTCCATCAGGGTCTCCGTCACTGGGCCGGCGTTCGGCGGCGCGGCGCGCAGGTCCGCGACGGACTCCGGGGTGCGGACATAGGCCGCCTTGGCGCCCCACGGCCGGTAGCGCCGCTCCGGGCTGGGGCCGAACAGCCCGAGGGTCGGAGTCCCGGCGGCGGCCGCCAGGTGCATGAGCCCCGAATCGTTGCCGACGAAGAAGGCGCAGCGGCGCAGGCAGGCCGCCGCGGTCGGCAGGTCGATCCCGCCGATGAGGTCGATCGCCTGGCCCGCCGGCAAGGCCTCGAGGACCGGCGCGGCCTGGGGCCGTTCGTGGCCGGCGGCGAAGACCGCGACCCGGGCGCCGGCGAGCACGCCCTCCCGCGCGGTCAGACGCCGCACCAGTTCCGCGAAGCGCGCCGCGCGCCACTGCTTGCCGATCCAGTTGGCCGCCGGCCCGACCGCAAGGACCGGGCCGCCCGGCGGCACCAGCCGCTCGGCCGCCGCCTCGTGCGTCGGTCCGAGCCAGACGGTCGGCGCCGGCGGGTCGGCCACCCCCAGC
>JBHIDD010000292.1:0-3339 GCA_046759925.1 Kiloniellaceae bacterium | reverse complement strand
AGGGAACGCCTGGCCGCAAAGCTCGCCAAGATTCACGGGCGGCTCGGCGCCACCGGGTCGGAAGGCAGCCCCGGGCAGACGCCGCCGGACGGAAAATGGGGACATTCATCTTTTTCCGGGAAAATGGGGACATTCATCTTTTTCCGGCAGCTTTTTCCCGGCCGCTTGCCCATCGTCTTCCTTAACCTCTTGTCAAACAAGGAAGAAACGGGAGAAAAAGATGAATGTCCCCATTCCTGTTCAGCAGGGAAAAACAGGGTATCGGGATCGGCGCGCGCCGCGGCGCCCCGGCGGCCGTTGCGAAGGCGCTACCTACCTTGTCGGCACCGGCTCCTCGGCGGAATAGTCGTAGAAGCCGCATAACGCCCTGAGGGTCAGGTCTTGAATTATAGCCCTTCCCGAAAGGCCGGCGGGTTCCGAGCGGGTCGCGCAGGCCCCGCGCGCGTTCTCGGGTCTACTCGATGGTCACCTGATGGGCGAAGTCGCGGCCGTTGGTAATGGTGATCAACTTGAAGCCGAGCATCTTCGCGGGATCGAAGAAGGTGTACCAGTCCTGCACGCCGCGCTGCCGGAACGCCGGCAGCGTGCGCGCGGCCGCGGTCATGTTGGCGAAGATCGCCCGGGCCCGGTAGATGGTGTCGATGCGGCCGTCCTCGAGCGCCACGATGATCAGCTTCTCGCCCTCCGCGCCCTTGGCGAAGATGGCGGTGGTCGGGGCAAAGGGCCGGTTCATCAGCTGGTTCGTGATTCCCGTCACGAAGCGGATGCGTAAGCCGCGGTCGGCCTCGGGCAAGGTTTCGGAGCGCGCCTCGTAGACCTCGCGCGAGCCCGGCTCCGGATAGTAATAGCCGGCGTGCCGGTCGCGCGCCGCGGCGCACGCCGCCGCGCCCGCCCAAATCAGGATCACCATCACGATCGCCGCTTTACCAAGAGCCCGCATGGTCATGTCCTCGGTCGCCGTCGCGTCTCCGGCCACCTTGCGGCAGGCCCGGCCGCTTGGCAACCGTCGCCGCAGCCGCGCCGAGGCTGACGCTGAAGGATCGCCACGGTATACTCCGTGCCGCATACGCCGTGCCCACGTTCGCCCGCCGAGCAGCCCAGGGACTCCCGACGCCATGCGCGACCCGAGCTTCGCCTTCGTCGCCAGCGATACGGACGAGGCGCAAGACGCCGCCGCCCGCCTCGCGGCGCGCTATCCCGCCGCCCCGCCCGAGGCGGCCGACATCATCGTCGCGCTCGGCGGCGACGGCTTCATGCTGGAGACCCTCCATGCCTATCTCGACCGCGGGGTGCCGATCTATGGCATGAATTGCGGCACCATCGGCTTCCTGATGAACCGGTACGGCGAGGACGACCTGCCGGAGCGCCTCAAACGGGCCGAGGAGGTGATCCTGCATCCGCTGCGCATGGTCGCGCACAAAATCGCCGGCCAGACCGTCGATGCCCTGGCCATCAACGAGGTCTCGCTGCTGCGCGTGGGCCGCCAGGCCGCCAAGCTGCGGATCAGCATCGATGGCATCGAGCGTATGGAGGAACTGGTCTGCGACGGGGTCATGGTCGCAACCCCGGCCGGGAGTACGGCCTACAACCTCTCGGCCTACGGGCCGATCGTGCCGATGGGCGCCCAGCTCCTGGCGCTGACCCCGATCAGCGCCTTCCGGCCGCGGCGCTGGCGCGGCGCGCTGCTGCCGAACTCGGCCGAGGTCGCCTTCGACGTGCTCGAGCCGGAGAAGCGGCCGGTGAGCGCCAGCGCCGATTTCACCGAGGTCCGCGACGTCGCCGGGGTCCAGGTGCGCGAGGACGCCTCGGTCGCGCTGCACCTGCTGTTCGACCCGGAACACAACCTGGAGGAACGCATCGTCAGCGAGCAGTTCCTGCCCTAAGCAGGTTTTCGAAACTCCGCCCACACACGCGCTGTGGGCGGGCTTCGCAAAACCTGCTGGACTTTTAAGCGCTTGCAGAGCGGTCTTGGCCCGGCCGTTCGCGGCCGGATCAAGAACACGCTGCTTAGGCGCCCGTCGCGGCGACCGGCACCTGCTATCGAGAATCCCGCCGGAAGGGCACCGCGGACTCCGGCTCCGAGCTGCGCCAGAAGGGCACCGAGGACTGCCGGACGGCATCCGCGCGGCTTAGCCCCATGTCCTTGAGCATGTGGTCGTTGAGCGCGGCGAGATGGGCCCGCTCGGCGGCGCGCTCCTGCCAGACGAGCAGGGTCTCGAAGACGGCAACGGGCAGGCCGAGCAGCATTCGGACGAAGCCGCCGGTGGCCTTGGGGGCATGGTCGGCAGGCCCGGGAAGCCTGTCGCATCGTGCCTGGATCATCTCATCTCTCCTAATCCGGCAATGGGCCCGGAACGCCGGGCCGATCACAGTCAACATCACGGCATGACAAGTAGATATTAGGTTTGCCAAAATTCTCAAACGATGATATTTCATATCTCGGATAAGGAAATATAATCTGAATTTTGCCATGGCTCGTCGTCTTCCCCCGCTCAATGCGTTGCGCGCCTTCGAGGCCGCGGCCCGGCATCTGTCCTTCACCAAGGCGGCCGAGGAGCTGCACGTCACCCAGGCGGCGGTCAGCCACCAGATCAAGGCCCTGGAGGAGGCGCTGGGGGTCGCGCTGTTCCGCCGGTTCAACCGCCGGCTCATGCTGACCGACGCCGGGCAGCTCTATCTGCCGCCGCTCACCGAGGCCTTCGACCGGATGGACGCGGCGACCCGGCACCTGCACAGCCGGGACGAATCAGGGGCCCTCAAGGTCAGCGTCCTGGCCTCCTTCGCCGCCAAGTGGCTGCTGCCCCGGCTGCCCCGCTTCCGCGAACGGCATCCCGAGATCGACGTCCTGGTCTTGGCCTCCGACCGGCTTGTCGACTTCAGAGGCGACGACGTCGACATGGCGATCCGCTACGGTCCTGGCCGCTATCCGGGCCTGCGCGTCGATTTCCTGATGGGCGATACGGTCTGTCCGGTGTGCAGTCCGAAACTGCTCGACGGGCCGCACCCGCTGCGCGCACCGGAGGACCTCGAACACCACACGTTGCTCCAAGACGAGGTCGCGCGGACCTACCCGGACTGGCGCGTCTGGCTGCAGGCGGCGGGTGTGACCGGGATCGATCCCGACCGCGGCCCCGGCTACAGCGATTCCAGCCTGGTCCTGCAGGCCGCCATCGAGGGCCAGGGCGTCGCGCTGGGACGCAGCTCGCTGGCCGGCGCGGACCTCGAGGCCGGGCGCCTGGTCAAGCCCTTCGGGCCGAGCCTGCCGTCGAAACACGCCTACTACGAGGTCGCGCCCGAGGCCGCCGCGGCGCGGCCCAAGATCGCCGCCTTGCGCGGCTG